>JANWZJ010000070.1 GCA_025054525.1 Bacteroidia bacterium
CCCCTACCACCCCGAGAAATGCATCATTCCCCAACGAACCTGGAAAAACCCTTACTTTATCTGCCGTGCCTTCCATCCTGCTCCTCGGTGCAGGTCGTGTGGGACGCGCTATTGCTTTAGACCTCGCTACCTCTCACAAGCTCATCGTAGCAGATAAATCGCCTTCTGCCTTGCAAACCCTCCAAGCAGAACTACCTTCTTTAGAGATAGTTCCCATAGACTTGACTGCGCCCGAGTCCCTTACGCAGGTAGCCCATGGAGCGGAACTCATCGTCATGGCTCTCCCCGGAAGCATCGGCTACCGAGTGCTTGCGCATTTAGTACGGCTTGGGAAAAAGATCGTGGATATTTCTTTCTTTCCAGAGGACCCTTATTCTTTAGCGGAGTTAGCCCGCAGCACGGGGGCGATTGTGGTCGTAGATGCAGGGGTGGCCCCTGGGCTAAGCAATCTTATTTTGGGCTATGAATTATCCCAAATGCCCATAGAGAGTTTTGTCTGCTATGTAGGGGGTTTGCCTGTGGAGCGTCCTTGGCCTTTTCAGTACAAAGCGCCTTTCTCTCCAGAGGATGTGATAGAGGAATACACTCGCCCTGTTAGGCAGCGCATAGGGGGGCGACTCGTTGTGAAACCCCCTCTTTCCGAGGTGGAGCTTGTGGAGATTCCGCCGCTGGGTCTGTTAGAAGCCTTCAATACCGATGGGCTGCGCACCCTTCTGCGTACTACACAAGTCCCTACGCTCATAGAGAAAACGCTTCGTTATCCAGGGCATGTGGAATACATGCAGGTACTTAAGCAGACGGGGTTTTTCTCGCAAGAGCCCATAGAAGTAGAAGGGCATCTTATTATCCCACGCCAAGTAAGTCTGGCTCTTTTACAGAAATCTTGGGCTATGAGACCTGAAGAGGCAGACCTCACAGTGATGAAGATACACCTTCGCACAGAGGGGGGTACTACGATTACTTACACGCTTGTAGACCAGGCTGACTGGCAGCGAAGGATAAGTTCTATGGCTCGAACTACGGGCTATACTTGTGCGGCTATTGCGACTTGGCTTATAGAGCAAGCCAGTCTACCTCCCGGCATTTATGCACCGGAAGAGATAGCAGGCTTATCAGGCTGTTTCTCTTATATCATCAACTATCTAGCAGATCGGCGGGTAGTCTTGAAGAGACAGGCAGATGCTGCCTAATCTTTCAGTGTTCTGTAAAGGGGCTGAGGATTGAAAGTAAGTACAGCCGTCATGCGCAACCGATTTTTGTCTCTCATTGAGGAAAGCGTTTATTCTTTTCCCCACTGTTTTACTCGCATATGAGCCATAGCTTCCCTCAAAGCTGTGGCGGTAGGTGTGTCTTTCTCTGCGATCTGATGGGGAACACCCTCTGCGATAATATATCCTCCTTCTGCTCCCCCGCCTGGTCCCATTTCTATCACCCAATCCGCCCGTAGTACTATGTCTAAGTTATGCTCAATCACGATTACGGTATTTCCTCTATCTACGAGGCGGTGGAGCACGCTGAGGAGCTTGCGAATATCTTCTATATGAAGCCCTGTAGTAGGTTCATCTAAAATGTAGAGGGTTTTACGGGTATCGGGGCGGGCGAGCTGTTCGGCGAGTTTGATGCGCTGAGCTTCGCCGCCAGAGAGGGTCGGGGAAGGCTGTCCTAAGGGCAGGTATCCCAGCCCAATCTCTTCCATGGCAGAGAGGTAGCGACTGATTTTAGGGTGCGACTCAAAGAAGCTCAGGGCTTCGCTCACCGTCATTCGTAAAACATCGCTGATATTTTTGCCTTTGTAGCGTACTTCTAAGGTCTCTGGATTGTAGCGCTGTCCGTGGCAGGAGGGACAGGTGATATAAACAGAGGGAAGAAAGCCCATCTCTATCTCTTGGACGCCGGCACCGTGGCAGGTTTCGCAGCGTCCTGCATCTTTGACGTTGAAGGAAAAACGACCTGGTTTGTATCCCCTTGCCCGAGCCAAAGGCAGTTGCGCATACCATTTTCGTATTTCATCCATGACCCCTGTGTATGTAGCGGGGTTACTGCGGGGGGTGCGCCCAATCGGCTGCTGGTCCACTAAGATGACTTTGTTGATTAGCTCGGCGCCTTCTATCTCATCATAGGGAAGAGCCGGTAAATATCCCGCTTTCAGCTTGCGCACGAGGGCGGGATAGAGCGTGTCTAAAAAGAGGCTACTTTTTCCTGAGCCGCTTACCCCAGTAACTACTGTGAGGGTGCCTAAGGGAATAGATACATCCACAGATTTCAGATTGTGGCCGCGAGCGCCGCGCAGAGTGATATACCCTTGCTGGTGTGCCCTTGGCTCATGAAGGGGCACAAATCGTCGTCCCGTCAGATACTGAGCCGTAATGCAGTCGGTTTGCATGAAGACCTCAGGAGGGCCTTGCGCGACAAGGTAGCCACCTTTTCTGCCGCCTACGGGACCTATTTCAACTAGCCAATCGGCTGCGCGCATAGTGTCCTCGTCGTGTTCTATCACGATGACGGTACTGCCTTGGTCGCGCAAGGCTTTGAGTGCTTCTAAGAGCTGACGATTATTGATAGGGTGCAGTCCGATACTAGGTTCGTCTAAGATATAAAGTACTTCGGTCAGTCCCACACCGAGCTGAGCCGCTAAGCGTACGCGTTGGGCTTCGCCGCCGGAGAGGGTATGCAGCGGACGGAAAAGGGATAAATAACCCAGCCCTACCTTTTCCAGAAAATGCACGCGCTTACGCACTTCTCGGATAAGCCCTTCGCCGATAACCCGCTGCCATGGCTCTAACCGAGGGAGTAGCGTTTCCAGCCATGCTCCTACTTCTCTGAGTTCCATCAAGCCTAACTCCCCAATAGAAACACCTTCAATCCGAAAAGCCAGCGACTCAGGCCTAAGTCGTCGTCCCTCACAGGCGGTGCAGGTTTCTTGTACGAGATATTTTTCTACCCAAGTGCTATTCGTGCCTCGGTGGTATTCACTGGCGATAAAGTCCCATAAGCACTCTATTTTATGGTGAGCAAGTACCTGGTTTTCATCGCGTTCGGAGAGAGTTTGCTTAAAGCGTTGGGTGCCCCAGAGCAGTTTCTGCCGAATCTCCAGAGGAACCTCTGGCCAGGGCTTTTGAGCTATCCCCTCTTTCTGTACCCAACTCTCCCACAGACTGCGCAGCTTGGTATCTTCTGAGGCAGCTTGACAAGCAGTAAGGGCGGGTAGGGTGGCATCTGGAAAAAGAGCCTCTTCATTAAGCGTGAGTACTGTTCCCAATCCCATGCAAACAGGGCAAGCACCATATCGGCTATTGTAAGAGAATGTGTTGGGCTGAGGCTCGGCGAAACTGATCCCCGTCTCTGGGTCTACATAGTCCAAGGAATAGCCATATACAGGAGCTTTCCCTTTGACGATAATGAATAAGTTTCGCCTGCCCATTTGTAGGGCAAGGCGCACTGTCTCTGAGAGCGCTTCCCAGTTTCGTCCGGGGTCTAACGTGTCAATCAAAACCTCTATATCGTGAATCTTGTTACGATCCAGAGTGGGTATTCCTTCACTAAGGTCATACCACTCGCCATCTATGCGTACATGCTCCAGCCCTTTTTTAGCTAACCGGGTAAGCTCCTCTCGGTAATGTCCCTTGCGTGAGCGTACAATAGGAGCCAGGATTTGAATGAGCTTACCTTTCCATCGGTCTCTCAGTAGGGCTATCAGCTCTTCTTCTGTGTAGCGCTCTAATTTTTTACCTGTCGTGGGACTATGCGGTACAGCTACCCGAGCATATAATAGCCGAAGGTAATCATAAATCTGCGTCGTTGTACCTACTGTAGAGCGGGGATTATAAGTGTAGCGGTGTTGGTCCATGGCAATGACGGGGCTCAATCCCTCTAAGCTATCCAAATCGGGTCTCTCTACTGTCTGAAGGTATTGCCGAGCATAGGTAGAAAAAGTCTCTGCATAACGGCGCTGCCCTTCGGCGTACAAGGTATCATAAATGAGAGAACTCTTGCCTGAACCACTTACGCCAGTAACTACTATGAGCTTATAGCGGGGTAAATGAATGGTGAAATTCTTGAGATTGTGTGTGCGAACACCGCGCAGGATGATGTCCATCGTAGCTTACCTTCCTCGCCGAGCGGAACGATGAAGCTGATTTTGATTCTCTATGAGAATCGTAGCATCTAATGCATTGACCACGCCGTCGTTGTTGAGGTCGGCCCAGGAAAGGGCGGGACTACTTGAGGAGCCTACTACGCCTATTCGATGCCGCATAAACTCCCAGTCCGCTGCATTGATGACACCTGTGTCATAATGCACAGGAGGGGCTAAGAAGCTGTTGTAAGTATCGGCGCAGTTTCCTGCCCAAGCGGCGGCATAGGAGCGGCTCGTACTGTTCATTATCCGGTAATGAACGTTCGGAATGCCCGCTAAGTTCCCAGGGTCGCGTAGGTCTAGTGTTAGCGGCGGGCCGGAAGTAGGTAGGTTCAGGGCTTGCGGGGAGCGGAGCGGCAGATGATGGGGAAATCTCACGACGACCCATTTGGATTGGCTGAGGTCGCACATGCAGAAGTGCAGAGTATCCTGGTCAAACTGATACGGAATAGCTCCCCAGTTATACGCCCCCGCCAAGAAAGGGTAAGCTCTTCCATTTTTATCTATCACGATGTATGCACTATCTACGCGGGGACCGCCTAAGGTTTCATACAGCTCTACTAAAGCGATGGTTGAAACAAAGTTATTGTCATAAGGGCGACAGGCAACCGAACCGATAGGCGTAGGGGCGGTTACACAGGAGGCTAAATGAGCGTACGGAGCCCCCAGCCATACGCGCCAGTGCGATTCTCCCTTCCGCACGGGCAAGCGCCAGAGTGAGTCGGAGGTTATCCCCGAGACGCCCATAGCATATCGTATGAGGTTGCGATAGCTAAGGACGAGGTTAGCCTTCAGTGTATCAGGACCTGGGACGAAGAGCCCCTCAGGAAAGGCTTGGAGGTGCAAACGATGGGCTTGGCGCACGCGTATCGGATGTCTCAGCGGATTAGGTTGAACAAAACAGCTATAGCGACTGGGAATACTCACAAAAATGGTATCATATCCTGCTCTGAGTGCAGCCCATAGGAATATCCCTTCTCCTTCGGAAGTAGGATTAGAGATTACATTTCCTTGTTTTCCAATAGTACTGGGCAGGAGGCTACATTCACTCTCATAGATAGTACTATCTGCAGAAAAGATGCTGTAAAAGCGCTGTCCTTCACACACGGTATCGGGCGCTCTTACACTTATCGTGAGGAGAGGAATACGATAGGTCCAGAAACGAGCCGAGAAAGCATCGCTATTGTCCGTGCAAGAGGGCGTGTGAAGGATACCTGAGGTGTCTATCAGACCCTGGGAGCGTTGGGGTAGATGGACGCGCACACGGGTATTAGGTGGCACCAGAGGCGCATAGCCCCCAGTGGTAAGGCTCAGAGGTACCTCGCTGTAGAGGGTATCTGTCGTTTGACTGGGACAATATACAGGACTGAGCAGCCGCACAGGAGTTCCCCCATGACCTTGTAAACTAGCTACTGCCCAGGAGCCCCCGCGCAGGGGAGCAATCCTAAACTCACTCCATTCAGGAGTTACCCAGTCTGCCATTCCATATGAGCAGCATTGTGAAGCTGAACCCCTACAAAACATCAAAGTATCCCGCTGCTTCGTGCGAATCCAATA
>JANWZJ010000071.1 GCA_025054525.1 Bacteroidia bacterium
GAGAACTTGCTCACTACTAAGAGGGGTCATGTGGAAGATAAGTGCTTCTTCTGGAGGAAAGCATTTAGCAAGTCTGTATAGCTTGGATGCCGTGCCGCTAATACATGGACAGCCAGTAGCGTAGCCCCCTGTCCATCCCAAGGACGGGTGAAAGACACAGGATAACCCTTCACCGCTTCAAAGACCGTTTCTAAGTATTTGGCGGAGATTTCTTCACCGGGACAAGGCACTATGATAAAGGGATAGTTAGCCATGAGTGTGGAGCTGAGAATAGGAAGGAGGTATGCACTGCGCCCTGCCGCCCAAATACAAACACTCCCTTCTAACTCACTCACCAATCGCTGTAAGGCAGATAAAGTAGGTGGAGACGGAAGTTCTTCTTCTCGGTAAGAGATACCCATTTGCCCGAGGATACTACGAGCGGGTTCTAACCCTTTGCGCTCCTCTTCTGTCTCATAGAGGAGGATAATCTCCGTTCGGCTCATAAGAGCAAATATACAGAGCTACCTTTGTATAGTGCGAGGACCGCAGCTTCCCTTTACCCATTCGCTCTTCACGGTAATGCTCTCCCTTTTTGTGCTGGGGGTTTATGGGGTGTTTTTGCTGTTGGGACAGATTGTTTTAGAGGAGGCGCGAGCGGGATTAGAATATCGCATTCACCTGTATGCGCCTGTAGCTCCCCAGCAAGTAGAACAAATGCTGCACTGGCTGCGAAGTCAGCCGCTGGTGAAAGAAGCAGAATTCATCCCTCCTGAAGAGGCGATGAAGGGCTTCCAGAAAATCGCCGGTGAGGATTTCGTGCGGGCGATGGAGGGATTCAATCCTTTCCCACCCACTTTCCGCATCAACTTTTATGGAAACCGCATTAGCAGTGATAGTGTCTTGAGTTTTACCTATCGTGTGCTGGAGTGGGAGATGGTCAAAGAAGTAGATTACCCCCGAAAGCTACTGGAAGTTTTAGAGAAGCGTGCGGCTACTCTCCAGCTCGTAGGGCTGGGCGTGGGAGTTGTTATGGTGAGCGTAGCCTTCCTGCTTATCTTTCATACGGTGCGACTGGCTATCTTTGCCCGCAGATTAGAGATACGCACGATGGAACTGGTCGGTGCTACTCGCAGCTTCATAGAACGCCCCTTTCTCATAGTAGGACTTTTCCAAGGCACGATGAGTGCTCTAATCGCCGCAGTGCTTATTCATGCAGGGCTAGCGCTTGTGCATCATTATCTTTTGCCTATGCCTGCCGTTCTGCAGGACTGGCGACTCAAGGGGCTATATGGACTGCTCGTGGCTTTCGGTGCCGCTGTGGGTTACTTGGCCAGTAAGCTCGCCTTGCGCCGTTTCTTAGGACAAACCTTAGAAAAACTCATATGAAGGAACTCAAGACTCAATCACCTCCCGCCTCTAAACCTAATCTCGCTTCTGAATCGGCGATGCCTTTCCGTAAAGCGAACTACCGCTGGCTGGGAATAGGCTCGGCTATCCTGGTGCTGGGTTATGCCCTGCTTGTCCAGCCCTCAGAATATATGCCCCGAGAGCAATTCTCTTTGGCTCTCTATGTCGCTCCTGTACTCATCCTGACGGGGATCGGACTTCTGGTCTACGCTATCCTGCGCAAATGACCCTCTGGGAAGCTCTTCTGCTGGCGATAGTAGAAGGGCTAACAGAATTCCTCCCCATCTCTTCTACGGGACACCTCATCCTCGTAAGCACCTGGCTGGGCAAAGAAAAAGACACCTTCTTCCAAGATTACGAGATCATCATACAGGGAGGAGCCATACTCGCAGTAATCGTGTATAGCTGGCGAAACCTATGGCAAATAACCCTTTACCCTAAAATTACTCTGGCTTTTCTACCCACTGCTGCAATAGGCTTCATAGCCAAAGATTTCGTAACTCAACTTTTAGGTGCGCCGGAAGTCGTGGCAATAAACCTACTTTTAGGCGGAATTGTATTAGTTTTCTTAGACCGATGGCTGCCAGGAGGGGAAGAAGATATGAACTCTCTCTCATGGAAAAAATCCGCGATAGTGGGACTTGTACAATCCCTAAGCCTTTTACCGGGGGTATCGCGAGCGGCAGCTGCTTTGGTAGGCAGCAGATGGGTGGGCTTGGAGAAAAAAGCCGCAGCCCAGTTTTCATTCCTGATAGCTGTGCCTACGCTGTTAGCAGCCTCCTTATATCGGCTGTGGAAAGGAGCGACCCACTTCACCTCTGACCAGATTCCCCTACTTCTGCTGGGCAGTGGAGTGGCTTTCGCAGTGGGCTTACTCTCTATGCATCTTCTTATCTCCCTTTGGCAACGGTTTGGGTTAGCGCCGCTGGGAGTTTATCGGATTCTGTTAGGTGCCATAGTCCTGCTATGGCTGCACAGATAGTGTTAGTAGATAAGCCCTATCGCTGGACATCCTTCCAAGTCGTGAAGTGGGTACGGAAGCACTTCCAGACACCCAAAGCGGGACATGCAGGTACGTTAGACCCCTTGGCTACTGGCCTTATACTTGTGGGCATAGAAGAGGGCCTCAAGAGCCTTTCTTATCTGCAAGGACTACCCAAAGAGTATTACGCTTGGGTCAGACTGGGCTATCGGACGCTTTCAGATGATGCCGAGTTTCCCCCTCAGCCTGTCAGTCCCCCGCCCAAGCTTTCTGCCACTCAGAGAGAAGAGCTTTTGAAGAGCTTTATCGGCAAGATAATGCAGGTTCCCCCTTCCTTTTCCGCTCTGAAGGTACAGGGTGAGCGCGCTTATCGGTTGGCTCGTAAGGGCATAGTACCTAAGCTAAGTCCTCGCATAGTAGAGATATATGAGCTGGAAGAGGTAGCCTACTGGGCTGAGGGCTTATGGATGCTACGAGTCTGGTGCGGAAAAGGTACCTACATACGGAGTTTAGCTCGGGACTTGGGGGAAAAGATAGGATGCGGAGGGTATTTAGCGGCGCTGCGCCGCACAAGGATAGGAGACTATCACGTACGAGAGGCTTGGCAGCCGGATGCGCATCTTGCGAGATAAAGAAATCGGTCTGCAAGGCGGCATTCTCACGATGGGCACCTTTGACGGCGTGCATGAAGGACACAAATACCTTTTACGGCACTGCCGGCAGCTCGCCCAAACCCACTCCACTTTCACAGAAGTATGGATTTATCATCCCCATCCCCGAGCAATCCTGCGCAAAGAATCCATTCCCCTACTCACTTGCATAGAAGAACGCATAGAACGACTGCAACAAGAGGAGTTGGAACAGGTCCGAATTGTGCAGTTCTCCGATACATTTGCGCTACAATCTGCTGAGACTTTCATCCAGGAGTGGATAGAGGCGGTAGCGCGCCCTTCTGCCATCGTTTTAGGATACGATCACCGCTTCGGGAAAGGACGAGAGGGTTCTGTCTCTCTCCTTGCTCAGCGGGGATACAAAGTGCAGACAGTGCCTGCTCTGGAGAAAGCAGGCGGCATCGTAAGTAGCTCACGCTTGCGGCAGCTTCTTACCGAAGGCGCCGTAGAAGCTGCAAGCGATCTTCTGGGGTATCCCTTCATCATACGAGGCGAGGTTCAAAGAGGTAAGCAAGAAGCCCGCCAGTTGGGTGTGCCTACGGCGAACTTAGCATGGGAGCCAGAGAAGGTGCGCCTACCTGCAGGCATATATGTCGGAAAAGCCGAGATAGGTAGAGTGCTATTTCCTACCCAACCTGCTCTGCTTTATCTATCTCCCGAAGGCATTTTAGAGGCGCATTTGCTGGGGGAAGCCCTCTATGATCTATATGGGAGTTTCCTGACGGTGAGTTTCCTGAAGTTTTTGCGCCCTCATCGTGCTTTTGCCTCACAAAAGGAACTGCTCGAAGCCATAGAAGCTGACATTCAGCAAGCCTGGGCTTACTTTCGGTCAGAAGCGCCAAGCCGTTTTGATAGCACTGAGAAAGAGGATGGCAGCCGTCTCCGCTCGTAGCCGAAGCACGCCTAAGCTTACTCCTTCTACGCCTTTCTGCTTCATCCACTGATACTCCTCTTCGGTGAAATCTCCCTCTGGTCCCACCATCCACAGCACGGAATGAGAGGAAGTCGGTAACTTGTCGTACAGAGAGAGAGTAGCCCCTATCTCACCCATCAAGGTACAAGAAAACTGCGACAAGGGTATCTCGTCCCAGGTGCGCAAGACTTGGATTTGTGGCAGGAGGGAGCGTAAGTTTTGCTTAGCGGCGGCAATAGCTACTTTCTGGAGACGCTCAGCGGGAATATGCTTGCGAGCACTACGATGCATAGCTAAGAAGTATAAGTGGGTCGCCCCCAGTTCTACGGCTTTTTCTACAAGCCAGTCTATGCGGGCAGGCTGTTTGAGCAGTCCAATCAAAATGCCTATGGGAGCTGGGGGCTCTCCCATTCTATCATGCGTCTGAATGACTTCCAACTCAGCTTTATGCGGATAAGATTTGCGTAGGCGGGCTTCTGCCAGCAAACCCGCCCCATCTATAAGCCACACCCTTTCTCCTTCTCGGGCTCGCAAAACCCGCACTAAATGATGAAACTCCTCCCCTTCTACCACGACCCGCTTCTGGCCCCGAAGTTCTGGAAAGTATAATCCACTCATGCCCCCTAAGTTATTGTTTATCTTTGCGGTATGACGTACCTCATGAACATAGCTCCTCTGGAAGTAGACCCTATCCTACAACGGCGCATTTTGCGAGACGGGCTGGATATGGTCATGGACTTGGAAAGAAGCCATGGCGTATGGATTTACGATAGCAAGTACAATCGGCACATCTTGGACTTCTTCGGATGCTATGCTACTATCCCCTTGGGCTACAATCATCCCAAAATGACCCAGGATGACACTTTTCTCACACATCTCACGCGAGCAGCTATTATCAATCCCACGAATGCCGATATTTATACGCAAGAGTATGCGCATTTCATGGAGACCTTTGATCGGGTAGCTATTCCGCCCTATCTCAAATATGCCTTCTTTATCGCAGGTGGGGCATTAGCCGTAGAAAACGCACTAAAAGTCGCTATGGACTGGAAAGTTCAGAAAAATTTCGCCAAAGGTTATCGCCGAGAAGTGGGAACCAAAGTGATTCATTTCCAAGAGGCTTTTCACGGGCGCTCAGGCTACACCCTCAGCCTCACAAATACTGACCCCGCCAAAACCCGATACTTTGCCAAGTTCTCGGACTGGCCCCGCATCCTCAATCCTAAGCTCCGTTTCCCCCTTACAGAAGAGAACCTGGCGAAAACAATAGAAGCCGAAGACTTAGCTATTCGTCAAATCAAGCAGGCTTTCGTAGAGCATGGGGATGATATTTGTGCGATTATTATAGAGCCTATTCAATCAGAAGGGGGAGATAATCATTTTCGTCCCGAGTTCATGCGAGCATTACGACAGCTCGCCGATGAAAATGATGTCATGCTTATTTATGATGAAGTGCAAACTGGCGTAGGAGCTACTGGGCGCTTCTGGGCGCATGAGCATTTCGGACCCGATGCCCTACCCGATATCATCAGCTTCGGCAAGAAGATGCAAATCTGTGGCATCCTCGTCGGCCCTAAGGTAGACGAGGTGCCCACGAATGCCTTTCGCGTGCCTTCTCGCATCAACTCCACCTGGGGAGGCAACTTGGTAGATATGGTACGCGCCGACAAAATCTTATCCGTTATAGAAGAAGACCGAGTCGTAGAGCATGCCGCACAAGTAGGCGACTATC
>JANWZJ010000072.1 GCA_025054525.1 Bacteroidia bacterium
CGTGAAGCCTAAGGGAGGGATGTATCCTTGGGGAGCAGGGTAGTCAAGGATGTACTCTTCTATGGGAATAGGGTAAGTATGAGAAAGCATCGTGTGAGCCAGATTGGTAAAGAGTCGCCGTGCGGCTGTGAGGGAGGTATAGAGCCCTCCTAATCGTTTGAAGAAATCTTGAAGGACGGATTCTTTGGGGGAGGAGCCCGTGGTGGATTCGGCGGGTAGGTCTCGGATTTCTATGATGATAATCTTACTGGCGTAACGAGCCAACGAATCGCGCATTTGCCAGAGGAAACGAAGGGCTATGATTTCTCCGAAGTTATCTATGGCGCCGGCGTCTAAGGCAAGCAGGGGTGGGGAAGTGGGCAAGCGTACAGGCGGCAGTACAAATGGAAACGCCGCATTCATGCGCAGGGCTGTGGTCATACGCAAATGATCCGCATCTGGCACAAGCTGGCGCAGTTCGGTGATAAAGCCACCTTCGCTCAGAGGCGAACAGCTTTGACTGCTAATCAAAAGTTGTTTATACTGCGATAGGAGCGTAGGGGTAATCAATAAGAGTGGGCATTTTCCCGTGGATTCTGGTGCTGCATAGTCTCCTATTCTGCGTTCATAAAAGGCGCGACTATTGCGTACTAATGCTCTTTCAAAAGCATAACCTCTACCTTGGGGATAGAACTGCTGGGCTATGGTATCGTAAAAGGAGCTTGTGGGACTGAGTAGCCCGACTAGGCCTGTGGATAAAATGGGGTTGAGTCCGTCTTGGGTGAGCCACTCTGCTTCTCGCGGGTCCCAACGGCGGTGGGGGTAGAAGAGACCGAGTTCTCGCCATACGGCTGCGCCGATGAGTCCCCCTGAAGCGCCAGATATGCCCAAGGTGCGTTGCCAGAGCCGTCCTTGGCTGAGACTATCCAGTAGCTGGAGGTTGCTCAAACTCCAGAATGCCGAGCGCCATCCCCCGCCCGAGACTTGTATCCATACGAGGGGGGCTTTTAGCCCTCCCTGTCGCTGGCTCCATGCCCGAATGCACCGATATAATCCCAAAGAGTCGCCTGTATGCCGAACCTTTCCCTTTCCCTCATAGTTTAGTCCGTAGGCTACGCTTTCACTTTTGAGCCAGCCCTGCCGAATAGCAAATATCAGCAGGAGCAATATCCCTGCCAAAGCCCATCCGCCCCATCGCCTCAGCCAGAAAGCCATCGCCCCAATCAGCATATATACCGTTGCACATAGAACCAAGAATGTAGAAGCCGCTGGGATGTATATCTCTACTTCGCCTTGAATGTAGCCCCAAATCGTAATCAGGAGAAGCAGCCCTGTCTCCAGCAGAAAAGTATGAGTATGGTATCGTAGAAGCAGACGCGTGAGAGTTTTTTTGTCTAAAGCGTAGGGCCTCCATGTAGAACGGATGCCTCCCGGAATAGCTAAATAGTACCGTACGGGATTAGAGCTTATTCGGGTGTGAGATACCTGTACGTAAATCCGCTGGGGAGGAAAGAAGCCCAGACGGCTAAGCCGAAAAACATCTTTCGTGATGGAGTCTAAAAGCCAAAGAATCCCCCATACTGTACCCCATGCTCCTAAGAAGTGCCCTAGAAGTTGAATAGGAAAGTCAGGGTCTTGGGCATGTTGTGCTGTATAGTGGTGGAGGTAGTAAAGCCAGAAGGAGAAAGGTAAGAGACTATTGTTGAGGGCGTACTGTAAAAAGGGACGGGGTTCTGCCAGAAGAAATCCTGCATGATGCCCATCTAAGAGAAAAGTAGTGAGGTGATAGGAGATGACAAATATCCCATATGCCATTCCCCAAGCTAATGTGCCTACGAGCCCGATTCCCGTACCGATTCTGGGCTCGTAGAAAAGTACTGGTACGCCGATTCCTCTACCAATTTGACCAGATGCTATAAGCCATAGCACAATCCAAACGAAAGAGAGGAAAAAATGTCTCCTGAGCTGAAAGAAGGGAAGCTGTATGGGGTAAAATCGGAGTGAGTTATCTATTCTGTGAAGTAGCTCTTGGAGATAACTATTGAGTTCCCGTGTGCCCGAAGCCACCTTCGCCGCGAGATGTGGTAGGGAGATGGTCTCTAAGCTCCCAAACAACTTGGGTATAAGGGGCGACGATAAGTTGAGCGATTCGGTCGCCAGGGTGAATGCGGAAGGGCTGCTTGCCTAAGTTAATCAGTATTACGCGTACTTCGCCCCGATAATCGGCATCTATGGTACCGGGGCTATTGAGCACGGTAACTCCATGCGTCGCGGCTAAACCACTCCGAGGTCGTACTTGGGCTTCGTAGCCCTCAGGCAGGGCTAAATAAAGTCCTGTGGGAATTGCCTTCCATTCGCCAGGAGCAAGGTCTAATGGTGCCTCTATAGCGGCACGCAGGTCCATGCCCGCTGCTCCCTCCGTCGCATGAGCCGGTAAAGGATTACGAGACTTATTTACTATGGGCACGCGTAATCGCTGCATACGCTCGGTCCACCTCCTCCACTAAAGTAAAATCTCGTTCGGTGATGCCCCCAGCTTCATGCGTGTTCCAACGCAGGCGCACTTTGTTATACACGTTCCAGATTTCGGGGTGATGATTGTGGCGTTCCGCTAAGAGAGCCACGCGACTGAGAAAACTCCACGCCTCCAAGAAATCCCCAAACTCATACTCCCGTACTAAGGCCCCTTGGCTATATTGCCACTCTGGGAAAAATGCTAAACGCTGTCGTACCTCTTCTGCCGAATAGGCTCGCATGCCTGCAAATATAAACTCTAACCTGCGGCTGGTATTTTTGCTTGTGCTGACTCATATCCTGTGGATAGGAGGGGTTCTGACCCAGTCTTCTCCGCGCCTTGTGATTGGAATCGTCGTAGACCAAATGCGGGCCCATTACCTTACGCGCTTTGCCTCCCGGCGCAGTGAGGGCTTCGGAAAGCTCCTACGAGAAGGTATGGTCTATTGGAACTGTCATTACAACTATTTCCCTACCTATACGGCAGCAGGCCATGCTTCTATTTATACAGGTACCACACCCGCTATCCACGGCATAGTAGCGAATAACTGGTGGGAGGCTTCTACCCAGCAGTCTTTCTACTGCGTTAGCGACTCCACTGCGCGTACGATCGGCTCTACTTCGGCAGCAGGACAACGCTCCCCTCGCCCCTTATACACTTCCACTATAGCCGATGAACTGCGTTATCACTGCGGCTTCCGCAACAAAACTATTGGCATTGCTCTCAAAGACCGTTCAGCCATCCTCTCTGTAGGGCGCTCGGCTACACTAGCCCTCTGGTTTGACAGCAAAGCAGGTAAATGGATCACCAGCTCCTATTACGCAGAGGCCCTCCCCGCTTGGGTAGAGCAGTTTAATCAAAAGAAGTATGCCGATAGCCTTTTACGCGTGCCTTGGCGGATGCGGTATGCCCATGCTTGCACTGATGAGAGTCCCTACGAGAATATCATGAAAGGGGAGAGCCAGCCTATGTTTCCCCACCAGCCTTTAGACTATGAGAGCCTTTTGCTTACGCCGGCAGGAAACTGGATTACCCTGCGCCTTGCCCAAGAGGCGATTGAGCATGAAAAACTCGGCAAAGGTCCTTGCACCGATTTGCTCGCGATTAGCTTATCTTCTCCTGACTTGGTAGGGCACTTCTTTGGCACGGAAAGCTGTGAAATAGAAGAGCTGTACTATGAACTGGATAAGCAGCTTGCCGACTTTTTAGCTTATCTGCAGCGTAAGTTCCGGGAAGGGGAGATTCTTCTTTTTCTCACCGCAGACCATGGAGCGATGCCCACCCCGGAGGTTATGGCTGAGAAGCGACTACCAGCAGGGCGCTATCCCGAAGATAGCCTCGTAGCCCGAGCTCAATCCTTTCTCATACAGTCTCTAAAGCTCTCTCCCGATGAGAAGCCCATCACTGCCTTTCTCAACCAGAGCTTCTACCTTTCCCCCGCTCAACGGGAAGAAGCTGAGCGATTGCTCAAACGATGGCTTTTAGAGCAACCGTATGTGGTGGCAGCTTATACGCGCACCGAACTTATTTCCCCTGGCGGCACAACTTACCCTTTCCAGATGCTCCAAGCTGGCTATTTCCCTCAGCGCAGTGGCGATGTGATAGTCGTATATGCCCCCGGCTGGATAGAACATGGAGGCTATACGCGCGGAACCACGCACGGGTCTATATGGACTTACGATACCCACGTGCCGCTGATATGGTGGGGATTGAATCTGCCATCTGAAAGCCATTATGAACGAGTGCCGATTACGGCGATAGCTTCTACTTTGGCGCTGGTGCTTCGGGTGCCTTTTCCTGCGGCGGCGGTGTCACCTCCTCTCCTTCCGGTCGTAGAAAAAGCTCGGATACCTCGCCCAGAGCCCCAAAACTAAGCCTTCGGCGGCGCAGCAACCCATTCTCGTCGCAGGTACCGATACACCTTCAAGGCAAAAGAGGGATTCCACACATACCGAAACAAAGCTTCTTCGTACCGGTGATTAGGAGCTATGAGAGGAGGAGCAGGGCTTCTTTCCCAAGGCTGCGGCGGAATAAGCAAATGCAGCTGCACTTTCCGAGTGCTGGTAGAGAGTCCATGACCATGCCCGATATTCATGATAAGATTGGTTCGGGGTACTACGGTAAGCCGATGAGTTTTGAGGCAGAGGTACGTCAGCTGCGTGTCCCAAGTATGCACTGTTCCCCGATACACTCTCTCTATAGTCTGCTGAATGAAAGCATAATGTCGCTCCAAGCCCGGCAGGTGATGGCGAAGCTGACCCGAATCTCTCAGACTGGGCCAATCTTTCATGTCTACATCGTATTCTTTCCAGACTCGGCGCCAGGTAGCCCAACCCCAAATCAACGGAAAACGAATGAAATCCCATGCATACGGCAGCCGGTACCACGGAGATGCTGTACTATGCCCCGCAATACACCCGATACGCTCGTCATTTTGGTATCGTTCTAACATCTCCGCTGCATAAGGGAAAAAATCAGGATGCGGCAAGGTGTCATCTTCCAAGATAATACCCGCTTCTACTTGGGAGAAGAACCATGTGATTCCCGAAGCTACGCCCATTTTGAGCCCTTGATTGGTAGGGCTGAAGCGGAAGGTAGCCTCACAGCGCCAGTCTATGTGGGATTCAATAAAGCGCTGCACGGCTTCGGTGCGCGCTTGGTCTGTCGGGTCAGCTTTCGGGCCGTCTCGGCTTACGAAGAGGTAGCGGGGCTTTACCCGCCGAAGCACTTCCCAGACTTGCTGGAGAGTATCCAGCCGATTATACACTAAAAGCAGGACAGGCGTATCCATCCCCCCAAAGGTGAGAAAAAACAAAGGGGGCGAAGGTAGCTACCTTCACCCCCTTGATATGGAGAGTAGA
>JANWZJ010000073.1 GCA_025054525.1 Bacteroidia bacterium
TCTTACATCAGATGTCCTTGAAATAAATCGGTTGCAGGAAAAATATCCTGCAACCTTTTCGCTGAAAAGTTCGTATTTACCTTAGATACAGCTCTATGAGGTGCATGGTCTAAGGCCGCGAAAATAGGTCTTTGAGGAAGCAAGCCCAGCCAGGGGTCCCTCCTGTACAGGAGGGACCTTTTTTTTTAATGAGCTGAGTAGTATAGAGACTACGCCAAGCCCATATCCTATGATGCCAGCCCAGGTGAGAGGCTCCTGAAAAAGCAGAGTTCCTACTACGCCTGCTACGAGAATAACTCCTATATTATTCCAGAGGAAAAACTGTGCAGCTGGTAGGGTCTCCAGCCCTTTTAGGTAAAAGTACAGGGATAGGAGGTTCGTAGTGCCTAAAAGCAGGGCGCCCAGCCAAAGTCGCGGTTGGAGCAGTAGCGGAGCTCTTCGCTGAAAAAAGTGGGTCAAAAGTCCTATGATGCCTGCCAGTCCCATGATCCAGAAGGGAATATGGAGAGGAGAGAGGGTCTTCCAGAGCGGTAAGGCAGCCTTGAAGAGGATATCAATCACGCCGTTGCTCAGCCATAGGAGGAAGCCGGGGCTTATTCCTTGTAGGAGGGGTCGCCATCGGCCCGCGCGCAGGTAGGGGAAGTGCACCACTACAATAGCGCCCGTACCTGTGAGAAGAGCAGCTTGTTGGAATAGACTCAGTGGCTCATCTAAAAACATCGCTGCGAACCCAATCGGTAAGACTAAAGAGAGTTTAGCCAGCATGCCCGCCAGTCCTACTCCCAAACTGCGACTGACATAGCCTGTGAGCCCGAATACGGAGATAAAGAGTACGCCTAAAACCCCTAACGCTACTAAGCCCAGCCCAGACATATCTATTACCGCCCCCCAAGAAGGAGGCTCTAAAACGAACACCCACCCCACACATACGAGATAGTTCAGCGTGATGAGCGTGAGAAGCGGCATACGCAGAATTCTTAGCCAGATTAGCAGCAGGACATTCGTAGCGATGCAACCTATTACATACCACACGAGCCGAAAATACAGCATAGCGATTACCTTTGGAGGGTGCTGGAGCAGTTTTTAGCATACCTCCGGGACATCGCTAAGGTCAGTGCGCATACCTTAGATGCCTATAAGAGAGACCTGGAAGGGTGGGCTGCTTTTTGCCAGCAGGCGTATGGGTTTTCGCCCGTAGAGAACTTAGAGAGTTGGCAGAAGGTACAATCTTATCAGGTGCGAGCTTGGCTTAGCTTGTATCCGCGGGGTACGACTCGAGCTCGGAAAGGAGCAGCCCTTCGCCGCATGAATACCTACATAGAGCGAGTTTTGCGGCAGAAAGGCTGGACTCACCGCCTTGCTTCCCCCAAGCTACCTCCAGCCCTCCCCCGAGCTTTATCCGAGCGAAGTCTCCTCCCCCTAATACAAGGCTTGGAGTCTCGGGCTATTTCCTTTCCTGAGGTGCGCAATCTTCTAGTAGCGGAACTGCTCTACGGGTGTGGCTTGCGTCGTAGTGAGGCAGCAAATCTCCGTTTAGGACAGGTTCATCTTGCCGCCCAAGAACTGCATATCCTGGGGAAAGGAAGTAAATGGCGCATCATTCCCATCTACAAACCACTTCTTTCCCTTCTACAGCGTTACCTCGCGCTCAGAAAAGCCCTTCAACCTGACCACGACTATCTTTTATGTACGGACAAAGGCAAACCCCTATATCCTCAAGCAATATATCGTATAGTGCGTGGTACTTTAGGCACGCATCCGCATGCGCTTAGGCATAGCTTTGCTACGCATTTGCTGCAGCGGGGTGCCCATGTTCAAGCAGTCAAAGAACTCCTGGGGCACGCCAGTTTAGCTACGACTCAGCGGTATTTGGCGATTACGCCCGCAGAGCTCAAAGCCGCCTATCAGAAGTGCCATCCTCGCGCCTGATGCGCTGGCTTTATTGGCTTAGACTTCTCTGGAATCTGCCCCATCTTTCCCGAATTTCGCCTAAGCCCCTAAGTCTTTTAGGAGAGGCTATGCGCGAGCCCATCCGGTACCCCCTCCATCTGCGAGAAGGTCAAAATCGTTTCTGTGAGATAAGCCTGCCCAATCTATATGGACTCCTTCAACTGCGCCAAATAGGACTGATGCCAGCTCCTCATCAGCCTGACGACCCTACCTGGCTGCGTTGGCAACTTAGCCCACAGGGCACTTTCCTCACCCGCCTCTCACCCGGAATGGACCTAATGCATTTGTACGAACTCTTTGTGAGAAAAGATTATGGCGAAGACTTCTCTGATAGGGTTGTCTTAGATATCGGTGCTTATAATGGAGACTCCGCTGTATATTTCGCACTCAAAGGAGCGAAGCGCATCATCGCCTTAGAACCCTATCCACCCAGCTATCAACTGGCCCAACAGAATATCCACTCTATGGGGCTTGCTGACCGTATCACCCTTTTGCCTGTGGGGTTGGGAGTCCAAGTAGGTAAAGCTACGATGCGTGTAGCCACTCAGCAGCCTGGTGCTAACACCGTGTATGGCATAGGTTCCGCCCTCCAAAAAATGCTCACCTTTGAGCGGGAAGTAGAGATAGAACTTCTACCTTTTTCGGCTTTGCTGGAGAAGTTCGGATTAGAGGAGGTGGATTTTGTCAAGTTAGATTGTGAGGGGTGTGAGTTTGCTGTGATACAAGCGCTTTCGTTAGAAGAGCTTCGGCGAGCCAAAGTATGGCATATAGAATACCATGCTTCGCCCACACCCTTGATTCAGAAGCTAAAATCAGCGGGGTATGAGGTGAAAAAGCAGCGGGATAGGGGCATTTTAGGATACTTAGTGGCTCAGCAGCGGTAAGTCTATAATCCAGACAGTGAGGTCATCTACTATACTGAAGGGATGGCGATAGGCATGCCAGCGCTCCTTTAGAATGGAGAGAACCTGCGTGGGGGGAAACTGAGCGGTTTCTGAGAGGAGGGTGCGCCATCGTTTGCGTCCCCAATTTTTACGGGCCAGGCCTCCCACTTGGTCTGTCAATCCATCCGAAGCCAAGGCAATTCGTAGCCCCTGTGTGGGTATATCCCCGCTCCATACTTGCCATAGCGAAGGGTCCTCAGGAGTACCTCCAAATACCCCAGGCAGTGTAGGTGGTATCTCTTCTACTTTCCCATCTGAATACACCACCCAGGAGTACTGACCCGCAGGAAGCACTTCCAGCTTTCTCGCCTCAGCATCTATATAGAGGAAAGTGCCTTGAAGTCCATCGTATAATCCTTCTTCGCCTCCTGCTTGAAGCAGTCGCACCCAAGCCTTGTATAGGTATTGAACTAAGGCAGTAGGGTGTATTTGCCCCTCGCGAACTGCCTGTTCTAAAAGAATGTAGGATAGGACTGTCATGAAACTTCCTGCCACCCCATGCCCCGTACAATCCCCTAAGCCCAATACAATATGTCCTTCCTTCACAGTATGACTCCAGTAAAAGTCTCCTCCTACCTCCTGACAAGGTTGGTACCATAGGGCATTTGGGAAAGGCAGAGAAGGTGGGGGCATAAGTACATTTTGAATGCGTCGTGCGTAGCGAAGTTGGCTTTGGAGGTTTTCATGCTGCTCGGCTATTTGCAGGTAAGATTCCTCTAATGCCTGCTTCTGGGCGCGAATGGTAGCTTTTTGCGTTTGGAGCTTGCGATTGAAGCGTAAGAGCAGGAGGGCTGCAAGTCCCACTCCCGTCAATCCAACAGCTAAACCCGCAAGCCCAAGCCGCCAGCGGCGCCGCTCTAACTCTTGCGCCATCTCCTGCCGAAGCAGTTCTTCTCGCCAGCGCTGTTCTTTTCGTAACCAAGCATATTGATAATGCGACTCTAAGGCTTTCTGCTGAGCCCGGCGGTCTTGTAGCTTATCTCGGTAGGTTATGTAGGATTGATAGTAATTATAGGCTTTTTGATAGTTCCCTAAACTGGCATGCAGCGCTTGGGCATGTTCATAGAAGAGTGATAACTGCTCAGGGTCTTGTACAGTGCCAGTCTTTATGATTTTCTCTGCTTCGTTGAGCCAGAAGAGGGCTTTTTGATGAAGGGAGTGACGAAGAGAAGGGGGGCTTGCCTCGGCCCACTTCTGGTATAAATGCAGGAAAATCCGATACACTCGGAATCGTTCCGCAGGGGGGCTATTTTGTCGTAGGGTGAGGGCTTTTTCTGAGTAGAGTTGACAGCTATCCCAGTTTCCCAGTCTGAGATGTACTCCTGCGAGATTCACCGCTACAGAGCTGAATACAGGAAAGTTATGGGTGGCTGAGGCTACGAGATAGGCTTGATGATATGCGTAGAGGGCGGAATCTGTTTTGCCTTCATGCTGATACAAACGGGCTAAATCCATGAAAGTATAAGCCATCTGGGTAGAGTCACGTAGCGAAATCCAGAGCTGATGGGCTTGCTGCGCGTATAAGCGAGCGTAAGAAGTTAGACCTTGTTGTTCGTAGAGGTTGGCTAAGTTGTGGAATGCGGTGGCGCGCAGACGAAGGTCGCGAAGGGTATCCGTTAGACGAATTGCCTGCAGATAGAGTACGGCTGCCGTGTCATAAAGTCCTATTTCGGAGAAGAGGTTGGCGAGGTTATTGAGGGTATAGAAGAGGAGGCGGGGATTGTGAAAGGTTTGGGCGAGCTGAGCGACTTCGGCATGGGCTTGCAGGGCTTCTATGCGTTTTCCCTGCTGGTGGAAGTAGTAGGCTAAGTTACCAAGTACTTCAGCAGCTTTGGCGACGTGACCGAAGCGCTTGAGTAGGCGAAAAGCTGAGTCGCTACATATCTCTGCTGAGTCCCAGCGCCCCCTATACGCCAGCCCGTAACCCAAAAGGTCTAAGGCTTGGCCGGCATAGAGGGCTATTTGCGAGTCTCGAGGAGGGGGCAGAAGGGCCAGAGCCCTCCGAGCTAAAACTTCTACTTGGGCATCGGGCGCTTCCTCCGCCTCTCGCAGCAGAAGGGCTATCTGATTCAGGGGGGGCTCCTGTGCATAAAGGAGCCCTACAAGGACTCCCCATACTGTCCTCAAGAGCGAGGACAGCTTTGGATAGGCTTAGTTCGCTTCTCGTGTATTTTTCTCCCGCCTCGGGCGCGTGTAGTTTTGACAATCGTAGCAGTCTGTTTCTCCCGAATGTACTTCTCATGTTCGGGATGATTGCAGTTCGCGCGAGGGTCTCGGAACAGGGAACAACCCATCCACACACCCGCTCCCATCAAAAAAGTAAGTG
>JANWZJ010000074.1 GCA_025054525.1 Bacteroidia bacterium
GCCGAATCGTGGTACGCTCGGGCTTCGGGGCTCCTATTTACCTGGAAGATGTAGCAGCCGTCTATGATGGCTACAAAAAGCGGGAGAGCTATGCACTCTTAGACGGTAAACCTGTGATTACCCTCAATGTCATCAAAAAAGCGGGTGAGAACTTAGTAGAAGCCGCAGACCAAATATTCGCTCTCCTGCGCAGCGCACAGCGGGAATGGCTTCCCCCAGACCTACGCATCGTGATTACCAACGACCAATCCGAACGCACGCGCCTGCAACTGGATGACCTAGTCAATAGCATCATTATTGGATTTATTCTCGTTACAGCCGTGATGATGTTCTTTATCGGCCTGGAAAATGCGCTCTTCGTGGGATTATCAGTACCGTTATCCTCTTTTGTGGCATTTCTACTCTTTCCCACGCTGGGATATACGCTCAACTTAGTGATTCTCTTCACCTTTCTGCTTGCATTAGGAATCGTCGTAGATGATGCTATCGTCGTAGTAGAAAATACCTATCGCATATTTGACAATGGACGCGTGCCTATTCTGCAAGCGGCTCAACTTGCCGCTACGGAGGTCTTCGTGCCTGTACTTTCAGGTACGCTCATCACCGCTGCTCCCTTCGTACCGCTTCTCTTTTGGAAAAGCATCGCAGGAAAATTCATGTTTTACCTTCCTGTGACGCTACTTATTACGCTATTCGCTTCACTCTTCGTGGCTTATATTATCAATCCGGTCTTTGCGGTAGATTTTATGCGTCCTACAAAAAGAGAACGGAAAATCTGGACAAGAGGATTCCTCTTAGCGCTGGGGGGGATAGGTGCATTAGCAGTAGTTTTCTATCTCCTGGGCAGCAGAGGCTTGGGTAACTTTACGATTACCCTTGCAGTGCTCTTTATCTTGGCGCGCACGGTTTTACAGTGGCTCATAGATCGTTTTCAGCAAGGGCTTCTGCCTCGGCTCATGGAGGGACACAAGCGGATTTTAGCCTGGGCTATCCAGCGAGGACATCCCAAGTGGGTTCTTCTAAGCGTATTGTCCCTTTTCGTA
Source organism: Bacteroidia bacterium (assembly GCA_025054525.1). Taxonomy (GTDB): domain Bacteria; phylum Bacteroidota; class Bacteroidia; order SpSt-205; family SpSt-205; genus SpSt-205. The sequence continues at coordinate 1,044 of JANWZJ010000074.1, forward strand.
GGAGGGGCTGTACTCTTTGCGCTAAGGCCTCCTAAATTCTCCTTTTTCCCCAACCGAGACCCAAACTACATCTACGCTTACCTAAAACTGCCTGAGGGTACTTCGGCGGATCATACTTATCAGGTAGCGAAAGTAGCTTACCATCGTATCCGAGAAGCCTTAGGTGAAAATAATCCCTTAGTTTCCTCTATCCTTGTGAATGTGGGGGTCAATTCAGGCGATCCTTTCGATCGCTCCAGTGCAAATGCACCCAATCGCGCTCGTATCACGATTGCTTTCGTAGAGTTTCGTCAAAGAAATGGAGAGTCTACCTACCCCTATCTTCAAGAAGTCTATGATGCTTTGGCAGATTTGCCAGGTGTTGTATTACAAGTAGAACCAGATAGGGCTGGCCCACCTGCAGGCAAACCTGTGCAGATAGAGGTTCAGAGTGAGGAACCTGAGTTAGCTATACAAACCTCCAATCTGCTGCGCAGTTATTTAGACTCGCTGCGCATTCCGGGACTGCCTGAGTTAAATAGCGATTTGGTTTTGGGGCGTCCTGAGATTCGCCTCGTCGTAGATAGAAAACGGACACTGCGAGCTGGGCTAAGTTCAGCGCAGTTAGGCGGCGAACTGCGCACCGCTCTCTACGGCAAAGAAATCTCTCGTTTCCGCGAAGGAGAAGAAGAATATCCTATTCAACTGCGCTACAAAGAAGATTACCAACGCAATCCCGAGCAGCTCATGGCGCATCGGATTGTTTTTCGGGATATGAGCGATGGTCGGCTCAAACAATATCCTCTCTCTAGTTTCGCACAACTATCCTATGTCTCTGGCCCAGGCATCATTCGGCGCAAGGGACTCAAACGCACGATTACGCTCTCCTCGGATGTACTGCCAGGCTATAACGCCACCGATGTCAATAATCAGATTCGCCAGGCGCTCAAGGCCTTCCCGACGCCAGCAGGGGTAACGGTGCGCTTAGGCGGAGAACAAGAAGAACAAGGGAAAGCCGCTGCTTTCTTGCAGCAAGCCTTTCTCCTTGCCATAGGGGGAATCTTCCTTATCCTCATAGCGCAGTTCAACTCTATCGGAATCCCGCTGATAATCCTGTCGCAAGTGCTTTTTAGCTTGATAGGGGTGATGTGGGGCTTTGCTTTGAGCCGAATAGAGTTCTCCGTGGTGCTGGCAGGCGTAGGCATAGTAGCACTACTGGGCGTAGTCGTCAAGAATGGGATTCTCTTAGTAGAGTTCATAGAAGAGCTTAGGCGTCGTGGATATCGCACACGCAGGGCTATTATAGAGGGCGCTTCCATTCGTCTCAAACCCGTACTTCTTACGGCGGCTTCCACGGTCTTGGGCTTAGTACCCTTAGCGGTGGGTTTCAATATAGACTTCGTCTCTCTCTTTACAGACTTGGACCCGAAAATCTTCTTTGGAGGCGATGCGACCTTTTTCTGGCTGCCGCTGGCTGGAGCGATTATTTTCGGGCTGAGCTTCGCTACTGTGATAACCTTAGTCGTAGTGCCTGTACTGTACTACCTCCTTCATGTAGGCTCGCTAAGTACAGCCCGAATATGGAATAGACTGCGCAGACAAATCTTGCGGGTGTGAGATTTTGTGTATCTTTGCCTCTGCTTTCGCACCCGTAGCTCAATTGGATTAGAGCACCAGACTACGGATCTGGCGGTTGGGGGTTCGAATCCTCCCGGGTGCGCTCCTCCTCTTCAACTCCTTCTCCTTGGTAAAGCGTCTGCCAGGTATGGGCTTCCCATCCCATCGCAGCGGCTGTAGCGCGCATCACCTCTGTATAGCCATGGGTAAAAATCACCTTTTCCACCTCCATTTCTCTGAGGGTCTGCAGGAGCTGATAATAATCGGCATGGTCTGAGAGGGGAAATCCGCGGTCTAAGGCTTTTTGGCGGCGGCGTCCGCGGATAGCCATCCAACCTGAAGCCTGTCCTTCCTCATACGGCTCGAAGCGCCGCAACCATGCGCTTTTCTGCACAGCTGGCGGTGCCAGGACCAAAGCCCCTTTGACCTTGTGGGTGAGGTTAGCAGCTGGTTTCCACGGCAAGAGCCGAACCCCCCCTGCCTCGTATAGCTTATTGATAGGAGTGAGGGCGCCATGAACTACCACAGGGCCTATCTCAGGAAGCGAAGCTAAGAGCCGCTGGGCTTTTCCCAGCGAGTAAGCATAAAGCACGGCATTTTTGCCTTCGGATGCACACTTCTGCCACCAAGCGGCTATCTCTTCCAGCACATGTTCAGGCGATGCCCACTGATAAATAGGCAAACCAAAGGTGCATTCTGAGATGACCCCATGAGCCTTGAGGGGTTCAAACGCAGCTGTGGTAGGGTCGCTATGTCGCTTGTAGTCGCCCGTAATGACCCAAACCTCCCCTTTATAGCTCAAACGAATTTGAGAAGCCCCCCGAATGTGTCCTGCGGGATAGAAGGCTACGGCTACTTCGCCTATGCGTCGCTCCTCCCCCCAAGCCCACCCCTCTATATACACATCTCCTAAGCGGTGCCGAAGAAGGGGAAGATTTTCTTGGGCAGTGAGATAAAACCGACTACCATATCTCGCATGGTCGCTATGGGCATGAGTAATGAGGGCTTTCTCTACGGGGCGCCAGGGGTCTATGTAGAAATTCCCAGGCTCGCAGTAAATGCCATGGGGCGTGAGGTGAAGCCATGCCCTCTCTTGCAATAAAGGCATCTCTATTACATCATAAACAAAACAGAATCTCTACTTTTTACGGAAGAGACTATGACTTAGTCGGGGGTCTCGCCCCTGAGATTGAAGTTTATTTAGGCTACGCAATAGCTTCCGCATTTGTTCAAACTCTCGTAGCAGTTGATTTACCTGCTGAATAGAGGTGCCACTGCCGGCGGCGATACGACGGCGCCGAGAACCGTTGATGATGGCAGGATTTCGGCGCTCTTCGGGCGTCATAGAGAGAATAATCGCTTCTACATGCTTGATGCTCTTCTCATCTATCTCAGCATCCTTTAGCTGTGAGAAGCCCGGAATCATAGCCAACAACTCCCGAATATTGCCCATCTTTTTCAGCGTACGAATCTGCTCCAGCATGTCCTCTAAGTCAAACTTGTTCTTGCGGATTTTCTCCTGGAGTTTCTGGGCTTTTTCGGCATCATACTCGGCTTGGGCCTTTTCTACAAGGGAGACAATGTCCCCCATGCCCAGAATCCGACTGGCGATACGGTCTGGATAGAAAGCGCTGAGGTCTTCGGGTTTCTCACCAGTGCCGATGAACTTGATAGGTAGTCCAGTGGAAGCACGCAGCGAAAGGGCTGCCCCCCCTCTCGCATCCCCATCCATCTTGGAGAGAATAAAGCCCGTCAAGGGTACTACTTCCTGAAACGCCTTGGCGGTTTGCACGGCATCTTGCCCTGTCATGGCATCCAGCACAAGGAGCACCTCCGTTGGTTTGAAGGCTTCTGCTATCCGCCGAAGTTCTTCCATCAAATCCTTGTCTGGCGTCTGGCGACCCGCCGTGTCTATGATAACCACTTCTCGGGCTTTTTGTTTGGCTTCCGCTATGCCTCGCTGTACTAAAGCAATAGGATCACTGGTGCTCTCTTCTCGGTAATAGGGCACCTCTATGCGTTCCGCTAATACAGCAAGCTGCTGCGCAGCGGCAGGACGATACACATCCGCTGCAATCAAAAAAGGAGCCCTTCCCTGCTGCTTGAGATGAAGAGCGAGTTTAGAGGAAAAAGTAGTTTTCCCTGCCCCATTCAGCCCTACTATCATATATACCGTGGGAGGAACACTGGAGAACTGCAAGCGAGCCTCCTGCTTACCTAAAAGTTCCACTAACTCATCATACACTATTTTGACAAAAAGCTGGGCTGGAGTGATAGAGCGGATTACTTCCTGCCCTATGGCTTTTTCGCGTACTTTTTCTGTGAAGTCCTTAGCGATTTTGAAGTTTACGTCGGCTTCTACGAGGGCTCGGCGGATTTCTTTGACGGTATCGGCGATATTAGCTTCGGTGATTCGGGCTTTACCGCTGAGGGTACGGAAGGCGTTGACGAGGCGGTCGGTCAGGGCTTCAAACATAGCTATGCAAAGCTAAGGAAATCTAAGGGGAATGGGGCTGCCCCCCCTGCGGGGGGGGCAGCCCCA
>JANWZJ010000075.1 GCA_025054525.1 Bacteroidia bacterium
CCCCCCCCCCCCACCCCCCCCCCCCACCGAGCCGAGCGGTAACCTCGCGCACCACCCCAATAACTCCCACCACCCCCAACACTCCTTCCCGACACGCCGCGCGTCCGATCCCTACCAGGCTTATGACCGAAGCGATGAGGAGTCCGATTGAGCTGAGCAGGGCATAAAACTGAGTGTCGGAGCGGCTTTCCATGCGAGCGAGTTGGGCGCGCAGCTCATTGACTTCCCCCCGCAAGCTGGACATCTCTTGCCGGTACTGCTCTTTGAAAGCGGTGAGCTCAGCTTCAAGCCGAATGAGCCTGTCTCTATCGGCTAAGGTGTAAGGCACGGGCTGATTGGCTGGCTCCTGCGCCCAGGTCCATGCCAACCCCAATAACATCCAGCGTCGCATCTTACAAAGATAAATTAGCCTGCGAGGAGATTAGACAACCCGCAGGAATGCCCGGTAAGAACCTCAATAATCCTACGAGCACTGCTTAGGTGATTTATCCACAGCTTAGCGAATAAAGCCGATTTCATTTTGCATGTATTCCATCTCAGGAAAGCTATCCTTACTTTTGTTCTATGCAGGAGGCGCTGGATGTGCTACGGCGCTATTGGGGCTATGATCAGTTTCGTCCCGCCCAAGAAGCCGTCGTCCAAGCTCTACTAAGCGGCAGGGAAGTGCTGGCACTTCTGCCCACGGGCGGTGGCAAATCTATCTGCTATCAAGTGCCCGGTCTGGTGCGGGGTGGGGTTACCTTGGTGATTTCTCCGCTTATCGCTCTCATGAAAGACCAAGTAGAAGGGCTTTTGCGCCGAGGCATCCCAGCCGCCTTCATAGATAGTACCATTCCGCGAACTTTAGCCGAGCATATCCTCTCCCAAGCCTATCAAGGAAAGCTATCTTTTTTATATGTAGCACCTGAACGAGCTACCCTTCCTCATTTTCAAGAGAGACTGAAAACCCTTGAGCTTCGCCTCATCGCTGTAGATGAAGCCCACTGTATCAGTCAGTGGGGGCATGATTTTCGGGCATCGTATTTACGGCTTGCTTCTTTACGCAGTGTAGCACCTAATGCCCTCTGGATAGCCCTCACCGCTACCGCTACTACCCGAGTGCAGAGGGATATTTTGACTTATCTGGAATTACGCAGTCCGGCTATTATCAAACAGCCTTTCTACCGAAAGAACTTCTACTTCGCTGTCGTACATGATGCTGATAAAGACAAACGACTCTATCAGACGCTGCATAGACTGAATGGTGTGGGGATTGTCTATGTAGCTTCTCGACGACTCAGTGTAGAGGTAGCTGAGAAACTAAGGAAATGGGGCTTTCTGGCAGCGCCCTACCATGCTGGCATGCCGGCTGCCCAGCGCAGCGAAACCCAAGAACTCTGGCTGCGTGAAAAGATTCGTATTATCGTCGCTACCACGGCTTTCGGGATGGGAATAGATAAGCCGAATACCCGCTTCGTCGTACATTATAATCCCAGCCCTGAACCCGAAGCCTACTTCCAAGAATTTGGGCGGGCAGGTCGTGATGGGGAGTTAGCTTATGCAGTTACCCTTTTTTCCCCCCGAGATGGTGAAGACGTGTGGAAGCGCACCCAAGAAAAATATCCCTCATATGACCAACTCCGTCGTGTCTATGAAAACCTACGCCCACAAGGGCAGCGCATCCAGCTCTCTTTGAGCCAACTTGCGATGCGGTTAGGTATCACGCCTTATGCACTGCGGCGTATTCTTCACCTGTTAGCGCAGGAAGACATGCTAACCTACCGCGAAGCAGGGCAAACCCAAGCCTACCTACGCGCTAAGACTTCCCCAGAAACCTGGCAAAGTACTTCTTCGCCCCTCCTGCAGTGGATAGCTCGCTTAGGGGGAGCCGCTCTTTTTCAAGAAGGCGCTTATGTAGATTTAGCGGATTGGGCTTTTCAGATTAAGGTGCCTTATGAAGAACTCTACCGCAGTTTAGAAGAACTTCGTATGCAGGACTGGCTCTATCATGAAGCGCTACCCGAGGGCATAGGAGAGATTATTCTCCCCCCTACTCCTCCTACCTCCGCTCAATGGGAAAAACTGCGCCAGAAGTATCAACACTTAGCCCGTCAAGCCCAGACTCGGGCTCAGTTTATGCTGGGATACTATCAGCAGCGTGAGATATGCCGACCGCAGTATTTACTGCGCTACTTTGATGAGGAAATCCAGCCTTGTGGGCAGTGTGATGTGTGCAAGGGGTACTATCAAAAAGACCGTCCTACCGAAAATGAAAAAGCCGCAGCGGCTGCTTGGCTCTCTGAGCATGCTCGCGCCCCTCGCTTCTCTCATGACCTCAAAAAGGTCCTGCAGACACTCTTTCCCGGTAAAGGTGAAACTTTACTTGAAGCTTTTTTAGCCGAAGGTAAGTTAGAAATGACCAGCGACATGCGCCTGCGATGGAGGGGATAATACTCAATCGCACTGACCGATGCACACGCATGAGTCCTTTTAAGGAAATCTAGCCTTCTATGCGTTTGCTTTCTGGGTGTCCTTGTTTGGATTGATAGGTACGCACCCGTACTCCAGCAGAGGAGGCAACCGCAAAAAGCAACCTTCTGAATAGATTACTCGTAACTAGCTTATGCGATACACAGCAGCAACCTTGCTGGTAATTATAGGGCAAGCGCAGGGTTTAGAAAGAGACATTCAAAAAGCCTTCGCCCGGGCTAAGAAGGAAAACAAGTTCCTTTGGGTCATGGTCTCTGCCACCTGGTGTGGTCCCTGTAGAGTCGTAGAGCGAAAAGTACTCAAAGACCCTTCTTTCTCTGAGAAAGTCAAGAATGATTATGTGCTTCTCAAAATCTATGTATCCAGCGATGACCATAATACGCCCGGCGGCGAAGAGTTAGTCCAGAAGCATCGGGTAGAAGCCTTTCCTACTTTTCTCTATCTCGCCCCCGGTGGAGACCTTGTTTATCGTCAGGTAGGTGTGCCCTCAGAAGTCTCCACAGGTACCTCCGAAGAAGCCGTAGAATACTTCGTTCAGAAAATGCTCTCTGTGAAGAGAAGCTATGGCTCCCTGGCAGAAATGCAGCAAAAATTTGCCAAAGGGGACCGAACGCCTGCTTTCCTACGCAGTTATCTCAAGATGCTGGTAGCGATGGATAACAAAGAAAGCGAGGAAACCCGCAAAGTCTTTGAGGCTTACATTCGGACTGTAAAGTCCATCTATGAGGGCTGGGTGAAGGACGACACCCTCTATAATGCTCTCATAGAACTTGCTACCTCCGAGGAGAAACCCTATCGCAGTTATGCGCTCGGAATCGTGGAGAGTTTAGCTAAGTATTTGTCTCCTTTCAAGCTCATGAGCGACTACAAAATAATCTTAGCCAAGGACTTTGCAGCACAGTTAGGTAATGATGAACAAAATTGGGAGAATGTTTATCCCCAAATCCAACCTTACTTAGCCAAGGTTAAGGCCACTATACCTTTTGCCGAGGAGGCGCTTCTGAGTATCCTATGGGGATTTGGGTACAAGACTACGGATGACATGGATGATAACCTGCTTCGTACATGTTTGCGGTATGGTGAAATCCTCATGAGTAAGCAGCCGCAGGACTCAGCAGAAAAGCGGTACATCTCTGAAGAGATGGATATGTTAGGGTGGGCTTTCTACAAGCGGGTAGATAATAAAGATAACCTCAAGACTGCGCTAAAATGGATGGAGAAATCCATAAGCCTCAATACGCAGAACTGGTCTGCATGGGAAACTATGGGCGCTATTCGGTACAAGCTCGGACAGAAAAAGGAAGCCTTAGAAGCTCTGGAGAAAGCGATTAGTTTAGCGAAAGCGCATTCTGCCAGTGAAGATGAGTACCAGACCGCCTTGGACCTATACCATCGGCTAAAGGAATAGCCTTCTGCGCTGAATTTTACTCAGGGGGCTCTCCTTAGTGGGAGAGCCCCTTTCTATTTTCTAACCTTGCCGATATTCGCAGTATGCGGTATCTCTTGTTAGGATGGATGGTAGGACTAAGCTATGCGCAGGGATTGGAGAAGAGTATTCCACAAGCCTTTGCTCGGGCCAAGCAAGAGCGAAAACTCCTCTGGGTCATGGTATCTGCTACGTGGTGCAAGCCTTGTAAAGTCGTAGAGAAAAAAGTCTTATCCAATCCAGAGTTCTTCAAGAAAGTGGCTAATGACTATGTCCTGCTCAAAGTATATGCCTCCAGCGGAGAGCAGACAACTCCTGGGGCAGAGGAGATAGTCCAGAGGTACAAAGTAAAAGCCTATCCTACCTTCTTATATCTGAGTCCTGAAGGAGAGCTTCTCCATCAGGATGAGGGCGTTTCTACGAGAGTGTATAAGGGTTCATCCAGTCAAGCAGTGGAGTATTTTGTAGAAGAGATGGCAAAAGTTAAGAAGCGGTACAAGTAGAGGGGCTTTGCACTTGGACTTTTCCTACGAGGGAGTCGCCGAGGTAAACGGAGAAAGAGTCGGAAGGTAGGACTTTGCCTACGCCGTGGGGCGTGCCTGTGAAGAATACGTCCCCCGGCTCTAAGGTAAAGTACTGGGAGGCTTCTGCTAAAAGCCGAGAAAGGGGAAAGAGCATATCTCTGCCATATCCCTCCTGCAGAAGATGCTTTTCCCGAAAGAGACGAAAGGGAATATTCTCCCAATCGGGAGGAGTAGGCTGCCAAGTACCCCACCAGACTGAGCCGTCAAATGCTTTTGCCATTTCCCAAGGTAATCCTTGCTGTTTGAGCTGTGTCTGCAAGTCTCGTGCGGTAAAGTCAATACCTACCGTGATAGCATCCACTATGGAAAGGGCATTCTCGGAGGAGATATTTTTGGCACGCTGCACTATGCGGAAGACGAGTTCTGCTTCATATTCAAGTTGCTGAGAGAAAGTAGGATAAGATACTATACCTGAAGCAGCATAAGCAGTAGCAGGTTTGATGAAGAAAATGGGACGCTCGGGGAGAGCAGCACCTATTTCTCGGGCATGGAGAGGATAGTTACGGGCTACGCAGATAATCTTCATGCTTGCATGACCCACTCTTGGCTCGCTGTGATGAGCTCTTGGGCTCGCTCAGCCGTCGCCGCTTCACTATA
>JANWZJ010000076.1 GCA_025054525.1 Bacteroidia bacterium
CCCCCCCCCAACCCCCTCTAACAACCCACCGCTCCATTCCCCCATAACCCTTTCACCTCTTCTATCGTGTTATGGGCGTGCAAACTAAGCCGATAAGCAGGTACCGCTACCGTAGGAGGGTATAACTTCTTGAGAGGCAAGGCTTTGCCTTCAGCAGGAAGAAGGGCAATCGGCCCCTCCAAGCCCCAGAAGGTTATATTATGCTCGCGCATCCATGCAGCTGTCTCTCCGATAAGCTGGAAAAGGCTTTTTCTTCTCTCCTCCCACTGCTCTGAGCGCCGAAGAACCTCCGTAATAAGACGGGGGATTACGGGAGGAAGTGCAGTGGTGTAGATGTTGGGGAAGCCTTTACGACGGAGATACTCTATGAGCCAAGTGGGTGCGAGCCAAGCAGCCCCTACCACACCTACTGCCTTGCCAAAGGTGAAAAGCCGAGCAAATGGCTTTAGCCCTTGCGAAAGGCTCCAGGAGTTAGGATATAGCAAGGTAGTGTGCGCTTCATCCACGACGAGATATGGGGCATACTTTTGCATGAGATAGTTGATGGCGTCTGCGGGGGGGTGCGTACCACGCATAGAATAAAGTGATTCTACTACTAAGAAGGTTTCGCCCCGAGCTTGGCGCAGGAGCTTCTCAGCTTCTTCCCAGTGATTATGAGGAAAGCCCCAACAGGTAGCCCCGCTCCAGCGCAGTCCATGTCGGATGGAGGCATGTACTTCCCTGTCAAAGATGACTGTATCTCCTCGCTGGGGTACGACCCCCCAGAAGGTGAGATTCGCTATAAAGCCCGAGGGGAAAAACAGGGCTTGCTCTGCTGGCTGTCCCCATAAGGAGAGAAGGGAGGCCTCTAAAGCAGAATAGGCAGGGTCATCGCCGCCCAAGTATCTGGAGCCGGTGCTGCCTCGGTAGAGTGTGGAGGGAAGGCTTCGCCATAGCTGAGCAATCACCCCGTCCCGAACAAGCGACAGATAATCGTTGCTGGTAAAATCAGGTTCAGTAGCCGCATAGAATGGGCGAGGTGGTAGCTTCTCAAGCTGGGTTAGGACTCGCTCTTGGAGGGACATAGTCAGGATTTTTTTGTATTCGCACAGCGCTCATGACACCACCGAAGCCTAAAGCTATGACGACTGCATTCTCCCACTGCTGCGGAGGAGAAGACATCCAGAGGGCAGGCGGAGGCACTTGAGGCCACTGCTGGCTGACTAACATATGGCATGCCCAGTTTAGGCTGACTATGGGAGCTGCTCCCAAGCTATGCCCTGTTAGGGCTTTGATAGAAACCGCAGGTACTTCTCCCCATACTTTCTGGACTGCTTGGATTTCGGCTGTGTCTCCCTGACGAGTGCCAGGGGCATGTAGCAGGACAAAATCTGGCGATTTCTCCCCCAGCGTCCTTAGTAATCTCTCAAGAGCCTCCACAGAAACCGCCGTGTAAGAAGGCAGCTCTGTGGGGTATGCCGTGCCTAACTGAATGGCACTTATCTGAATGGGTGCTGGCTCGTTTGTGAGAATGCCTATGCCCACTGCTTCCGCAATAGCAAAGGTATTTTCTCCGCTGCCGGGAGAGACATAGGGATAAGATTGCCGTCGGGTGTAAATGCGCAAAGCATTCATAGCTTCTGCATAAAAGGGATGCAAGGGGGCTTCCACAGCCCCGAAAGCCGCTCGCTCCACGACGCCGCCTTCTATGAGCAGGGCTGCCGTGTATAAAGCCACCATACCACTGATACAAGTTTGGGAGACAGTCCATGCTGGTCCTGAGAGGTGGAGCTTTCGGGCGGTGTAGGTGGCAAGGCTTCCTAAACTGGTAGCAGTGGAGAGAGTAGGAGGGGGTGATTGACCGGTGCGTGCCCAGAACTCGTAGCCGTGAAGAAGCCCGACCAGTTCTCCCCGAGCCGTACCCATGCATAAGGCTTGGGGGGCGTAGCTGCGCAGCTCATGTAGATATTCTTCTAAGAAGGCTTCTAAGAGCGTTTGCGTTCGGGGTAAATCCGAAGCCTCAGGGCTCAAGCGAAAAGCAGGTTTCCCCACCGCTTGGGACCATTCGCCTTGGAGGGCCTCGGGCCCCGGCCAGCTTCGCAGCCAAGCTATTCCTACTGCCCGTGGCTTCATGACCAATCGCCACAAAAATACCCCTGCGTATTTTCGTTACATGCAGCGTACCATAGCCGAAGGGGATAGGATTGCGCTCACGCTGCGCCGTCTTGCCTGGGAGATGGTGGAGAAAACGCAGGATTTTGCCATCATTGGCATAGAATTGCGAGGGGTCGTTTTAGCAAAAGTTCTCCATGCCGAGATAGAGCGCATTCTCGCTAAACCAGTGCCTTTTGGTACTCTGGACATCACGCTGGAACGAGATGATTTGCATTACCGAGAGAAGCTGCATATGCCTCGGCCTTTTTCGTTATCTTTCTCTGTAGAAGGAAAGGTAGTATGGCTGGTGGATGATGTTATTTACACAGGACGCACAGCGCGTGCGGCGATAGAGGTGCTAAGAGAATATGGACGCGCAGCTCGGATAGGATTGGCTGTGCTGGTAGAACGGCGAGGCATGCGCGAAGTGCCCATATCACCAGATTGTAGGGGATTTGTATTAGATACTACCCCCGCAGAAAGGGTGATTGTTTCCCTCCATCCTCAACCCGTGATTCAGATTCTCGCCGTATAGTATCTTTGTGCTATGAGTGGATACTGGCTTGCCCGCGCACGACTCTTAGACTGGTATCAGTTCCCCACGAGGGAAGGTGAGTATAACTTCCATCCCCCAGAGGTTTTCATTCGGTGGTTTGCCGATGGGAAGCTGAATGCCTCCTATAACTGCGTAGACAGACATGCTCAGCGCGCACCTGATCGCACAGCGATTCTCTGGGAATCCGATGACCCAACCGAGCCCGTTCGTCGTATCACATACGGAGAGCTTCTGGCAGAAGTACAGCTTTTTGCAGGGATTCTTCGGGACTTAGGCGTAGAGAAAGGCGATAGGGTAGCGCTTTACCTCCCTATGATACCAGAGGCAATTATCGCCATGCTGGCCTGTGCGAGAATAGGAGCGATACACAGTGTAGTTTTTGGAGGGTTTTCTGCGGAGGCACTGGCAAGTCGGCTTCAGGATGCTCAAGCGAAGGTGCTTATCACCGCCGACGAAGGCAAAAGAGGAGGCAAACTCGTACCTCTCAAGCGTCAGGCAGATGAGGCTCTTGAGCAGGCTCCCTCTGTCCAGAAGGTGATTGTGATTCAACGAACAGGCAACTCTGTCCCTTTGCGTTCTGCGCGCGACCTGCTTTATTCAGAGCTTCGCTCCCGTGCCAAGCCCTTGAAAGAAGCTCCTGCCATGGAAGCAGAGGACCCTTTATTTATTCTCTATACGTCCGGCTCCACAGGCAAACCCAAAGGACTACTCCACACAACAGGGGGGTATCTCACATATGCTGCCCATACCTTTGAGCTTGTCTTCCAGTATAAACCCGAGGATGTCTATTTCTGCACGGCGGATGTGGGGTGGATTACGGGACATACCTATATTGTATATGGTCCTTTAGCCCTTGGGGCGACTGTAGTTATATTTGAAGGAACGCCCGTTCATCCTACACCCAGTCGGTATTGGGAGATTGTAGATGCGCACGGGGTAACGATTTTCTACACAGCGCCCACGGCTATCCGCGCCTTGATGCGTCAGGGAGATGCTTGGGTTCAGCGCACTTCTCGTAAAACCCTTCGGTTATTAGGTAGCGTAGGCGAACCCATCAACCCCGAGGCCTGGCGTTGGTACTATGAGGTAGTAGGGGAGCGTCGTTGTCCAATCGTGGATACTTGGTGGCAAACAGAGACAGGTGGCATCCTAATCAGTCCCATACCCCATCAGACCGCACTCAAAGCTGGGTCGGCTACGCTACCTTTACCCCATATCCGGCCTGCTATCTTGGACGCTCAGGGGAATGAACTACAAGGGGTTGGTGAAGGGATTCTGGTCATCAAACATAGCTGGCCCGGACAAGCCCGTACCATGTGGGGCGACCACAAAAGATTCATAGACACCTATTATGCGCCTTACCCTGGATATTACTTCACAGGGGATGGGGCACGCCGAGATGAAGATGGGTATTATTGGATTACTGGGCGCATAGACGATGTACTCAATGTCTCAGGGCATCGGCTCGGTACTGCCGAAATAGAAAGCGCCCTCGTCTCCCATCCTGCTGTAGCCGAAGCAGCCGTCGTGGGATTCCCGCATCCCGTCAAAGGAGAAGGCATCTATGCTTTCGTACTCCTTCAATCCGACTACCTAATAGAGGATACAGAGACCTTGAAAGCAGAGCTGGTAGAGACAGTGCGCAAAATCATAGGACCGATTGCAAAGCCCGATTTAATCCAAATCGCTCCGGATCTCCCTAAAACTCGTTCTGGCAAAATCATGCGCCGTATCCTACGCAAAATCGTAATAGGAGATACTAACTTTGGAGATACTTCCACTCTATCAGACCCTTCGGTTGTAGAAAGGATAATCCAGACTAAGCAGCTCCTCCCAACCTAAGAACTAAGCTCATGGGCGCTCTCGGCTCTCCAAGAGGGTGAGGTATACCCACTTTTACGCAGGCGGATTAGAGTTAAGCTAAGCAACTCGGCTTCTTTGACGCAAAACCGGCTTGTAGGCCTGGCTCCAAGCTTCAGACCAGAGGCGCAGACTATGTTCAGCCTGACGGCGGAAGAGGTGGAGTCCGCTTTCTACAGAAGCATTTCTTTGATGGGCTAAGCGGATGAAGCGGGTAGGGTTGGGATTATAGATAAGTTCCCAGACCCGCCAGCCCTGTGCTATGCGATGTATAGGAAAAGGAGGTACTTCTCTGAATCGGGGGAACATTCCCACAGGCGTTCCCTGTATTAAAAGAGTATGACGAGAAAAAGCATAAGAGTGGGCTTCTTCATAGCTAATGACCGTATA
>JANWZJ010000077.1 GCA_025054525.1 Bacteroidia bacterium
GAAGGCTGCGATAAAGAGGGTGAGACAGGTTCAGAAGGGAGGGGAGAGAGTTCAGCCACAGTAGCCAGGGGAATCGGAGAAGCCGTAGGGCTTCCCGTGATAGGCACTTTGCCCAATGCCACAGCACGACGCAACACGCTGACTAACGCCCTTCTAATCTCCATCTCCTCCAATAGGCGAACCTCTGTCTTAGAGGGAGAGATATTGACATCTACTTTCTCTGGAGGAACCTCCAAAAATAGCCAATAAAGTGGACGTGTCTCTGCAGGAAGTAAGGTTTCGTAGGTGTGGTGAATAGTTTGTTGCAGACTTACATGGCGGATGTAACGGCTATTCAAGAAAAGATAGTTTTCTTTATTGCGGGGAGGGGTGCGTTCGGGAGCAAGGAGATACCCTTTTAGATGAAAGAAAGGCGTTTCCTCCGAGATAGGGATAAGCGTTTCGGGGGTGAGGCGGGGATGCAAGGCTAAAATCCGTTCTATCTGAGAAGCAGGGGGGAGGTCATACACTAAGGTATGATTGTGGTAAAATTGGAAGTGTCGTTCAGGATGAGGGTAAGCCAAGCGAAGAAACTCTTGTAGGTTATAACGGTGTTCGGTTTCTTCTTGGCGGAGGGACTTGCGGCGGGCAGGAAGGCGATGGAAGAGCTTACGCACAATCAGCGTCGTGCCTGGAGCGCAGCGTACAGGCTCTGTTCTTTCTTTTTTCCCGAAGGCCAAACGTACATAGGTGCCTAAGGCATCTTGAGCTCGTCGGGTGAAAAGTTCTACTTCTGCCACCGCGGCGATGCTGGCTAAAGCTTCGCCCCGAAATCCTTTCGTACGGAGGCGATAGAGGTCTTTTAGCGAATGTATTTTAGAGGTGGCGTGCCGCTCAAAGCACAGTTCCGCATCTATGGCGGACATGCCTATGCCGTTATCGGAAACTTGAATGCGCTCTTTGCCGCCTGATTCCGTCCAGAAGGTAATCTGGGTAGCTTCGGCGTCTATGGCATTTTCTCCTAACTCCTTGATAACCGATGCAGGGCGAAGGATAACTTCTCCTGCTGCGATTTGATTGATGAGATGCTCAGGTAAGAGGCGAATCCGCTGCTCACCTTCGGTGGTAATCATAGCGGAAAGCGCTGAGGTTAGGCAGGTAGGGTTTGCGGCGGGTAGTTTCATAGCGGTAGATAGCCCAGCTCAAATCTTTCAGGAACTTAAAGCCTCGGCTCCAGGGATAGCCTTGGGCTGGGGGGTAGCCCGGCTTGCCTTCGCCTACGTAGATGACTGCCGAGAGAAAAAACTCCACCCCTAACTCAAAATCCACAATATAAGCCACATCTATCAAGTAGCCCCATGCCAGTCCTACCTTATTGAAGATGCGTATGCGGGGAGGAGGTTTCATGGTATCGCAACCCATAATAAAAAACTTACGCGAGCCATCATGGTATTCGTGAGGGGGGAAATCAGCGAAGTCCCCTGCTTCAGACGGATACATGGAGAGATAGCGGCGCAGAATGTGGTAACCCTCACTACTGATTTGAAAGCGCTGAGAGGCTTTCACGACTTGAGGGAAAATAAGGCTTATCAGGATGGCGTGGGCATCGCGAAGGCTAAGGGAGTTGGCATATTCACTGACCAAGTTAGGATGTTTGGGGTAGGGGTGAGGAAGCGGAGTTTCTAAACAGGAGGCAGGTATAATGTAGGGCTCTTTTCTTTCCCGCAGAAAGCTGACTTTTTCCACGCAGAAGTTTTCTTCGGGGCTACAGCTTCGAGCCAGTCTGTGTCCGAAGTAGGCGGAGGTATAACCCCTTTGTTTGAGAGATAAAGTGGCATAGGCTGGTCCTACCAGGGCATAGAGGTAGTCAAAGGTGAGATTATCACTATATACCATTTGCCTACGGATACAATCTACCAGCGTAAAAGCACGGCGCTCCACTTCTCGCAAGCATCCTTTGTCGCTTGGCTCCAACATAAACGGAGTATGAAGCGTAATCCCCTTACTTTTGAGTTTCTCCACTTGCTCTACGGCGAGCGCTACTAAAGGTAGCTTTACTATGCTGGCGGGGTAAAAGTAGTTTAGTGTATCTAAGCGAAAGCTATAGTGTTTGAGAATGGGGCGATTTTTGGCATCTCGGTTGATTTGCGTATAGAGGATTTGGATTTGGTATTTATCCGATCGGTCTAAGTAGGGTTTGAGTTCGGGGGTGCGCTCATAGAGAAACTTTCGAAGCCAGATGGTATCGGGTGCATATAGGGTATTGACCTGGGGGCGGTAGGGCTGGGGAGGTAGCCAGGCCAGACTAAAAATACACGCCAGCCACACGAAACCGCGCACGCTCATACACAAAGGCAGGAAAAGGGATTTTGATAGCTACAAGTATATGTCGCAGTAGTGTAGGCTTTTTCAACAGCAATTCCCAATTGACGTCCAAACTCAGCACCCAGCGTCTCCATTCGCGGGGCTTCCAAATAGAAGGCGGCTCTTGATGATAGCCGCCTATCATGCCCCGAGCACTATGTCCTATAGCCAGTCCTACAGGCAGCTTTTTGTGAAGAAGGCATAACCAGTAGGTTTGTCCGTTGTAGTCTTTGAGCACTTGGGCTATGCCTCTGCCCAAGGCATCTGGTCTCTCCTTCGCGTAGGGAGAGGGAAAGAAAGAGAAGCGAATCATCATCTGCCAGGGAGTGGTACGCATCGCATGATTGAGAAGAAAAAGAGCACTACCGGCAGAATTGGCTGCTAAGTCCCATAAAGAAGCACCCCATTTTGGAAAGAATCCATCTACTATCTCTACACTTCCCTGGAGGCTCCATGCAAGAACCGCGCCTACATATAGGGCAAGGGTAGAATGGCTTCCTTCCCTTTGGGCTAACTCAGCATACAAGCGACTCAAATGATAGGTAGTCCAAACATGCCCCAGCTTATCCATTTGTTTCCATTCTATCCCATCATCAAAGAGCCGCCATCCTTTTGCATTTGACCAGGGGTACCATGCCATAAAAGGAGCGCCGTAAATCACTCCATAACTCAGCCCTACCTTCCACCAAAAGCGCTTGGAGAGGGTGTCGGCTCTATGGGTGCCCCACCCTGCGCTAATAATCAAACTCAGTCTCAGCAGCCAGCCAGCGCAGGTAGTCAGGCAAGCCTTTCGCGATAGGAATGCCCAAGATGGCAGGAACTCGATAGCTGTGATGAGACTTGACAACCTTCTCCACTTCCTCATAATAATTGTAGGGTGCTTTGAGGATGAGTATAGTTTCTTGGCTTTCCTCTAACCTACCTTCCCACCAGTAGAGTGAATGGATAACGGGAACTATGTTGGCACAGGCAGCTAATCGCCGCTCTAAGACTTTTCTGGCAATAGTGCGGGCTTCTTCTACCCCAGAACAGACGACATATACGAGGGCAAAGTCTGCTTGTTCCATGCCTCTAAGGTAATAGATTTTTGCAGAGATGTGGGCGGGTTTGGACTTAGCGGCTAAGCCTGAGCGTCCATCAGGTCTCGTGATAGGAGCCAGTTGGGAGCAGTTGTATTGCACTACAGCGCACTCTGATGAAGAAATTCTGGGGCTTTTGCAGGGGGTAGAGGGGGTATGGATGGATGCGCCGCTTACCTATGGAGAAGGACCTTTTCGGCAGTGTGATAAACTGCTGCATAGGGAGGGAATTACGCCGCTGCCCCTGAGCTGGAAAGGCATGCGAGAGCTTCACATGCGGGCTATTTCACTACGGGAAAGGCTACTTGTGCCTTGGTATGAGACTTTTCCATGGGGGCTTTATCGGCATCTTTTCCACAGGCAGGGCCAACTGGGCAAACCCCGTAAAGACCCTTCTCTTTTAGCGCACTGGGGAAAGCAACAGGGACTTCGGCTCAGACCCACTTCTGTGCACGAATGGGATGCTTTAGCCTGCTGGGCGATAGGATGGCTCTTTCACAAAGGGCAACTGCGCGCAATCACGGCCTCGGATGGCACAGTGTGGATACCTTGAGCAGAATATTCTCCTATCCTTGTAGAGATGATGGCGTTAGTATAGCCTATTCTCATCTTGCTCTCTGTAAGGAGTACTCTTTTGCTGATTTATGCCCAGAATATAAGTATTGGTACGGCTACGCCTTCGGCTCGGGCTCTATATGCGTGGAAACCTGCGGCTGGATGGGGCATTTATGCCAGAGAATAATGCGAGCCGCGTAGGGGCTCTCCTCTACTCTAATGGAGCAGGTACTTTTCCCCTCTGGCTGCCCCCAGGAGCGAATGGAAACGTGCTGATGGTATCAAACTCATACCTTATCCAGGTGGCCAACTGTGGCCTTCTACTAACCTTCCCTCAACTCTCCTACATATGGTGCCCTCTTGCATCCAGCACAGAGGCATAGAGTATTCTGAAGAATTATTCAGCTTTTGCAGACTTCTATGAAGTAGCTCAGCACTTAGCCCCCTTAGTCAAGAGAAAAGGTTATGCATTCTTCCTCGTAGGCAATCGGCGCGTGCGTGGAATAGAAATACCCATGGATGCGATAGTTGCAGATTTCTTTCAAAGCTTAGGCTATCTCCATGAGCAGACCCATGTCCGACAAATTTCTAATAAACGCATGCCCACAGAAAATAGCCCCACCAATATCCCAGGCCAAAAAGAAGGGACGATGCGGTATGAATACTTAGTTTGCCTACGGAGAATAGGTTAGTATTCTCATTCAATCTTGGGGAGGTAGCCATGGAAGAGTCGCTCCTGGGAGCCAGGCCTTCAGCATTCCTATTTTGTCGGGTCGTTCTTCATACTCTACCTCATACTTCAGAGCTTGCAAACGCCGCACAATTCGTTCTGCTCCATCATGGAATTCCATTATCCACACCTTCACACGGCGGAGGCTTTCA
>JANWZJ010000078.1 GCA_025054525.1 Bacteroidia bacterium
TTCTAAGATAGGGCCTAAGCCTATCCATTCGGCGTGGCGATGGCCCATGATGAGCTCATCATCCGCCAGCGAAAGGATGAGAGTCTCTAAGTGCTCTATCATGACGAAGGGGGAATGCGATGGCGGTATTTTTCTAATCGCTCCCGAGTATTGAGGTAGCCTTGGGGCTCGCGGTAAGTCTTATCTACTGCTGGATGGAACATTCCTTCTTCCTCGGTGGTCGTCTTGAGGATACAAGCAGTGGGGACAACCCACAACGAAACACAAGGGCTGCGGCGAGTGTATTGCTCCTTGGCTAAAACAAGTGCCATTTCGGGGTCTGGGGCGTGCAGCGAACCCACATGCTGCGCATGGCTACCCCGGGTTTTTTGGAGGAAGACTTCGTAAGTAGTCCAGTGGTCTAAGGGGGCTAACGCAGTATCAGGGATTTGCCAGAGTTCGGGTTCGGCTCGCTGGATGCGCGGGTCTAATGAAGCCATACCTCAAGCCAAGGGGGTTACGTATTGAGCTTGGGGGGAGCGGAGAGCTTCGCGCACCCAGCGTCCTTTTTCTTCGGCGAAGCGCCGTACAGCTAAGCGCTCCTTATTGCATGGGCCATCGCCATTTATCACGCGCCAAAACTCATCCCAATCCGGGTCAGAATACTCCCATTTGCCGGTTTCGGGGTTTTTGCGGAGGTTAGGATCAGGAATAGTCAAGCCTAACTCCCAAATCTTAGGCACATACATATCCAGGAACTGCTGGCGCATTTCGTCATTAGTAGCGAGTTTGACTTTCCAACGGACGAGTTTCTCGGTATGGACGGATTGAGTGTCGGGCGGCCCGAAAAAGTGCATGATAGGGCGCCACCAGCGATTGAGGGCGTCTTGGAGCATGGCGCGTTGCTGGGGCGTGCCCGTAGCCAGATAAACTACACTGTCATAACCGTACTTGAGATGGAAAGATTCTTCCCAGCAGATTCGCTCCAAAGCCCGCACATACGGCCCATAAGACCCGCGGGAGTTGGTAGTTTGATTGATGATGGCCCCTGCATCTACCAGCCACGCAATAATTGCTGTATCTGCCCAGGTTTTGGCGGGATAGTTGAAGATATTGGAGTACTTAGACTTGCCGGAAAGAAGGTCATTAATCATCTGCTCGCGAGTTTTGCCCAAGGTTTCAGCGGCGCTGTAGAGGAGTTGAGCGTGTCCTACTTCGTCTTGGACTTTGGCCATGAGGGCGAGCTTGCGACGGAAGTTGGGCGCTCGGGTAATCCAAGTACCCTCCGGCAAAGCGCCAATAATCTCAGAGTGGGCGTGCTGTTCTATCATGCGGATAAGCTGGCGTCGGTATTCAAACGGCATCCAGTCCCACGGCTCTATCTTTTCGCCGCGCTGTATGCGGGCTTCAAACTCTGCGAGCTTTTCTGGGTCTTCTTGCTCTACCTTTTTGCCCCAGTTTTCTATGTCCTCGGGGCGAACGACTAAGTTCCCGTACATGCCCCAAATATACAAAATCTGGTCTATCAAACGTTCGTTCGGCTACTCGTAGAGAAGCCGCCCCCAGTCTATAGGCGGTATTCCATGCTGGACTAAGAAAGCGTTAGCTTTGGAGAAGGGGCGAGACCCAAAAAATCCTCGTTCAGCCGAATAGGGAGAAGGATGGGCTGCTTCTAAGATGAGGTGCTTGAAGGGGTCTATAAGGGATTTTTTATTGCGGGCGTATTGCCCCCACAGCATAAAGACTACATGGGGGCGCACCTCGGAAATCTTTTGAATTACGCGGTCTGTGAAGGTTTCCCAGCCTTTATTCTGGTGGGAGGTGGGTTTGCGGGCCTCTACGGTGAGAATAGCGTTGAGCAAGAAAACACCTTGCTCAGCCCAGCCTGAAAGGTCCCCATGCGGAGGCGGGGGAAACCCTAAGTCGGCTTCCAGTTCTTTGAATATATTCTGAAGGGAAGGGGGGAGCGGCACGCCTTTCGGCACGGAGAAACAAAGTCCATGAGCTTGCCCAGGGCCGTGGTAGGGGTCCTGCCCTAAAATAACTACTTTCACTTTGTCTGCGGGGCATAGGTCAAAGGCCCGAAAAATCTGGTGGCCGGGAGGATAAATGATCTTGCCTTTGCTTTTTTCGTCTTTGAGGAAAGCGATGAGGGCTTCAAAATAGGGCTTCTGGAACTCTTCCGCTAAAAGGGCTTTCCAGGAGGGCTCAATCCGCACTTCTGCCACGCGGCAAAGGTAGCTTAGGCTTCCAAGGCTTTATCCAAAAAGTCTTCGGCGAGTTTTTCTACGGAGGTATGGGAAGGGAGCGCTGCCATCATGCCATAGAGTGCAGCAGTGCGACGGGGGGGACGATTACTTCGGGCGCTACTGCTTATCCAGCGGCTCAATCCCCGTACCCATCGCTGCGGTAGAACAGCCATTCCTATTTGCAGGGAACTGCGCAGGAGTTTTCGCTGCCAACTGCGCCGAGAAGCTCGTCCTTGTTCTATTTGCACCGCTTCCCGAAGGTCCTGCAGAAAAGCCTCTACCACGCGCGCATGCCCCACTGTAACCGTGAGGTGAAGACTGGGCGGGCGATGTTGCCGGTCTATGTGCCAGCCTCGTTTGGAGAGTTCGTCCCCGATAGCATAAATATCAGCAGGCGGGTAGGCCCCTATCGCTAAGATTGTAGCGTTAGGCTTGCCTACGATATAGAGAGGTGGGGTATTCTCTACAAACTGGCGAATGCGCTGTGTAGTGTCCCAAGCAGCTTGAGCGGCTGCTATAAGTCCCTTTTCCCCCAGGTACTGAAGTACAGCCCAAGCCGCAGCGATAGCCCCCGCCGAACGCGTACCTGCAAAACTCGCCGAAGCATATACGCCCCCTGGCCAGCTCCCGTAAGTGAAAAACTGATACTTCCGCAGACTTCGCTCCCTGTACAGTAGGATAGAAGCCCCCTTAGGGGTGTAGCCGTATTTATGGAGGTCGGCAGAGAGGCTAGTGACACCCTCTACCCGAAAGTCAAACGGAGGCACAGCTATTCCCAGCTTTTCTAAGAAAGGTAGAATGAACCCCCCCACACACGCATCTACATGGAAGAGGAGATTGTATTTGCGGGCTAAGTCGGCTATGGCGGGAATTGGGTCTATCACGCCATGAGGATAAGAAGGCGCAGAGCCTACCAGTAGAATAGTGCGCTCAGAGATGGCCGCCTCCATCGCTTGGACGTCGGCGGAGCCATCGGGAAGGAGCGGCGTATGAATCATGCGCAAGCCTAAGTAATGGGCTGCCTTATCAAAAGCTGGATGGGCTGAGAGGGGGGCTATGATTTCAGGCTGTGCCAAATGCGGTTTCTCTGCTCGGCTATAGTCGCGCGCAGCCTTGAGTGCTAAAAAAATGCTTTCAGTACCTCCGCTGGTCACTACGCCTCCACTTGTACTCGGTGCATGCAGAAGGGCTTTAGCGATGCGTACAAGTTCATTTTCCATGAAACGCACCC
Source organism: Bacteroidia bacterium (assembly GCA_025054525.1). Lineage (GTDB taxonomy): Bacteria > Bacteroidota > Bacteroidia > SpSt-205 > SpSt-205 > SpSt-205. The sequence goes on from JANWZJ010000078.1 coordinate 3,460, forward strand.
CCGGAAAAGCCATGGGATTGAGGGCATTTTCCATAATATAGCGCCCATATGCTTGCCGAGCCACCTCCAAAACCTCAGGACTATGATAATAGACTAAGCTCCACAACCTACTGTCTGTACTGTTCCACTCTCGCTCCTTGAGCGAATCTATCTGAGCCAGAATGTCGCTTATAGGTCTGCCTTCTTTCGGTAGCATGCTGCAAGTGTAACAAACGAAATTTGAACAAATGATTCTCGTTATTGGAGGAGGCGGGGTGGGTCAGAATATAGCCCTTCGCTTCCATGAACTGGGTGATGCGGTGGGGCTGCTTATTCGCCCTCACCAAGCCTTGAATTTCCCCTTTTCGGTTTGGAGAAGTCTGGCAGAAGTCCCGCTAGCTCAGGTCTCTGTCATCTTTCTCACTGTGAAAGACAGCCAGATTTTGCCCCTGGCTCAGAGGCTCTCTCACCAGATTCAGCGGGACACTGTTTTAGTTCATACGGCTGGTTCTGTACCCCTAAGCCTTTTGGAATCTGTAGTAGGGAAACAATCCGGGGTAGTTTATCCGCTGCAAACTTTTACCCCTGGTCGGTGGGTGCGATGGGGTACCTTTCCTGTATTTTGGGAAGGTCATCCTCAAGCAGAAATCTACGCTAACCGCTTGGCTGGTGCAGAGCACCAGGTACATCACGCCACTTCTGAGCAGAGACTGCGTTTGCACATCGGAGCAGTATTTGCCGCTAACTTTACGAACGCCCTACTGCATATAGCCGATACCTTAGCCCAACCCGTAGGCAATTGGCAAACCTATTTACCTTTACTCCAAGAAGTAACGCAGAAGCTCCAAGGGCTCTCCCCTATACAAGCGCAGACAGGACCCGCTAAGCGAAAAGATGATGAAACCCTCCACCTCCATACTAACTACCTTCGTCAAAACTACCCAGAGCTGGCCCCCCTATATGAGGGGCTAACGCACTATATTTTGCAGCATATCTCTTAGTCGTCCTGCCAGTAGTCGTAAATTTTTTCTTTTTTCACCTGAGCTTTTTGGGAGAGGTATTGGACGAGCCGGTATACGGCGATCGGGTCTAAAATAGGATACACAGGGCGTAAAGTGCGCTCATAATATAGGTCTCGGTAGCGTCTTTGGGCTACTTTTATCCGTTCGTGAGGGTCTGCGGGGAGGTTCTCCATGAAGTAAGCGATAAGCTCTGGGCTTACATTGCTACGGGCGACTTGACTCTGCGTTTCTAAGGGGATATTCAGAATGGCGGTT
>JANWZJ010000079.1 GCA_025054525.1 Bacteroidia bacterium
AGCTTCTATCCGCACCCAATACACTCCTGCAGCCAAGGAAAAAGCTATATCATGGATGCGCTGACTGGGACTTCGGCCGCGCAGCCTGATTTCGCCCGAGCAGTTTATAATCTCGTAGGTGATTTCGCTGGGTGTGGGTATCTCTAAGGTTATGCTGGATGTAGCAGGGTTAGGATATAATCGTAGTGGATAAGCTGCATAACCGAGAGCGGAAGGTTCCTGTGGGCGAATCTCCACCCAAGTACTATCGCTTTCTCTGCAAACCCCTCCTTCGGTTTCTAACTCTACCAGATAGACTCCGCGCATGCCCCATTCTCGGGTGTAGGTAGTTCCTGTGAAGCTTTCTAAAAGGAATCCGCGGCTATCCCAGAGCCGCCAGCGGAATGTAGTACCACTCACTTGGGCGGAGGCTTGGAGGGAGTGGGTGCCGAAAGGCAAGCGAAGCGTGTCCCGATTGCCTCGGGGCTGCCCTTGATAGAGGATTTGGGCATTGAGGGCGGGAAGTACAGTGAGGGCAAGGGTATCTCGTTTGACCTCAGGAGAAGCACAGGGTTGGTTTGGTACTTTGTGGGCGGCGACGGCGATGATATGGGTGCCTAACCCTAAGGGTAGTCGTACCACGGAGTCGGTGTAGGAGGGAAGGAGTTGCCCGTTCAAGTACCACTCGTATCGGGCAGCGCCTGGGGTATGGGCACTGAGGCGTATGCCCAAGGGGTCTAAGCAAGCGGTTCGGTCAGGACCCAAGTCGGGTTTGCGCAACCTTCTCTTGTACAAGCGTATCTGAAGGGTAAAGCGTCCTTCTTCTAAGGGAAGTTCGCCCTCTACGACGGCTAAAAAGGAGGTTCCAGGGCCTAAAGGTAGCTGAGCGCGGGTAGGCGCAGTGTAATCTTCCTCTCGGGGTATTTGGCGAGGCAGGGCTCCTATCGCTATAATCCGAGAGGTATGGGCAGGAATAACCCCCCCAGTGGTGCAGGTGCTTCTTCCTTGGTCTGAGTCTGTGATAGTATCTAACGAGGTGAATAGGTGCAGTCGCGTGTCAAAGTCCGTAGCGGGTCCGCAGAGATGGGCTTCTAATGAGTCCATGCAGTCAGGTAGCGTGAAGCGGAAAAAGAGGTCTTTTGCAGCGCTGGCACGAGGATAAGGAGCAGCCGATGAGAATATATCGGTAGTACCATAACCGACTAAAGAGTCGGTATAGGTAGCCTCCCAGGTTTCTGCATCTATCGTGGAGAAAGTGAGAGGGATGGCTCGTTCGGGGCGGTTGCCTATGCGGTCAGAGATGTCTATAAAGAGAGAAGCCGAAGTATCGGGCGGTTCAGGGCATCCTGGTAAGGGGGCGGCTGCCAAGCGATATTCTACCCGGGTGGGAAACTGGTGCGGAAGGGGAAGAGCTAAAGTAAGCGGAAAATCCGAGGGAACTACTGGAATTGTCTGCCAACTGGGTGTGTTTTCAAGGCGCCAGAGCAAAGTCAGTCTGCCGCTGAGCTGCGCAGGGTTACTTACGCTCAGGGTGATAGGGGCTCCCGCTTGACCAGAAGTCAAACTACCACTCAAAGGACTTACCTGGGGGATAGGGCATCGCAATACTGTGCCTGCTACCTCGTCTGCACCTATATCGGGCGCGCTGCCAGGGTCATCTGGCCCCCCTGTAGGGCGATTTTCTCCTTGAATGTCCTTTAGCACGGGGGAGGGCGTTGGTCCTGCATTAATCCCTTCCCAAGGTACTGACGCTTGCAGGAAAGGTTGTTCGGCTGACATAAAAGGGGCACCGCTCTGCGTACCTACTTGAGAGGCGCTATCTAAGCCTGAAAAGGCATACCAGCTCTCTAAACTGCCGAAGGTACGCTTGGCAGAACCCCATCCTACGCGCACTAAAGCTGTGCGTTCCAAAGCAAATCCTCGTACATAGTAGTAGTTTTGTCTAAATTCAAAGCGATGCCAGTGAATGTTCTGTGGCTGTTCCCCAAAAGCAATACCGAAGGTCTCCTTCGCATCAGGTGTAAGCAGACTGCGCAGCGCTAAGGTGTTTTGAATAAGATTTCCAGTAAATACCACGCCTCCGCGTATATTTCGTCCCAATATCACGCCTGCAGCAAATCCATCTTTAGCCCAGGGCGCTTGGGTAACTGCCTGCCCATGCAAATGAATCGTATTATGTCGCAGGGTGCATCCCACAGCGGTATCTGGTACTGTGCTTTCCAGCAGAATGCCCCCCGTTAGGTAAGTGCTGCGGGTAGGCAAGTTCTCGTCTGTACCTCCTCTTAGGGTAGTGAAGAAGTTATTCTCTAACAAGAGAGGGGCAGGTCCCCAGCGCGGCTCTCGCAGAATCCGAACCCCGATTACCCCATAACCATCCAGGGAATGATTCTGCAAGTTTTTCACCCAGTTCCCGTGAAGGCTTACATTATTACAATAATCTAATCGTATTCCTACAATGTTATGGATGCTGTTTTCCCAGGCACCTTCTATGCGATTGCTTCGGAGGGTGCTATGAGTAACTCTATCCATGAAAATAGCCTGTCCGCCGTTGCCCCATGCGCTATCTGCTTGACTCCAGGTAGCGGTAGGATAGCCGATGTAGTTTTCAGAGATAAAGACCCGCTGAATACTACCCCAGTTTGGAGAAAGTAGTACGATTCCATATTGTACTGCGCGTATCGTACACGAGCTGATGGTAATGTCAGTCACGCTCGAAACGACAGGGCGATTGAGGGCAGCCAGGCTATCTCCTATGAATAGGCCGATGGTGGTTTTTTGCCGAGAAAGCCCTTCCAGAATGCAGCTATCTATCCGTATGTGGCTCACAGGTAGTCCGGATCGGGGTACGATACCCACTACACCCGTAAAGGCATTCGTATCAGCCAGACTTTGAAGCCGTAGGTTTCCTTTGCCGTGGAGGAAGAAGTTGCGCACCCCGCCCTGTATCCGCAGGACAAACTGCCACCCCCAAGGGAGAGCTTGTGGACGCTTGGCTATCGTAATGGGGGTATCCACCTCTACATGTACAGTGCAGGCTTGACAGGTGTAGCCCAGAACTTGAATGGTATTGGGCTCTGCATCAGGACTGTAAGGATGAACTATCCGAAATCTCACCTCTCCTTGGGCACCCTGCCGGTTTAGCTCTAAGAAAGCCTCCTGCAGAGTTCGGTAAGAACGAGCCGAGGGATTAGTGCTTCCATCAATCCAGTATGTTCCCGTAAGCTGTATCCACACGCATAGCCCTAAAACCGCCCCTATCATCCTCGGTCAAATATAAGAGGAAAAAACTCTTTGTTTACCTTTGCACCATTATGGCGGAGGAGCAAAACAAGCTCCCTACGGGTAAAGTCGCCCGGGCTTCTCAGTTTCTCAAAGGCGGATTGCGAGTAGGGGCTAATGTGGTCAAGCATCAGGCGAAGAAACTATTAGGAAAAGAGGTATCTCAAGATGAGTTAGACAGGGAAAATGCCGAGGATTTGCTCAAAACCTTCACTCAGCTTCGCGGCTCCGCTCTTAAGGTAGCTCAGACGATTTCCTTAGACACTATCAATTTTTCCAAATCCTTCGTGGAGGTTATGCAAAATGCTCAATATAATGTACCCCCCATGAGCGGTCCCCTGGTCGTCCAAGTATTCAAGCGCAGTTTAGGCAAGCCCCCCGAAAAGCTCTTTGATAAGTTCAATATCCATGCTGTGCGTGCGGCTTCGTTAGGGCAGGTGCATGAAGCATGGAAAGATGGCAAGAAGCTGGCAGTCAAAATCCAATACCCCGGTGTAGCCGAATCCATAGAATCCGACATGAAGATTTTCCGAACGTTTGCCCCTAAGATTACGCGTATCCCGCTGGATGAGCTGGAGCCTTACCTCCAAGAAATGCAAGAAAAGTTCTTAGAAGAGGCTGATTATCGCAAGGAACTGGAAAACTCTCTTGCTTTCAAAGAACTATGCAAATCTCTAAGCCACCTGCGCTTTCCTGAATACTATCCTGAACTTTCGGGCGATAAAGTACTCACGATGGAATGGCTGGATGGGCTGCACCTACGAGAGTATTTAGCTCAAAATCCCCCGTATGAGGAGAAACAGCGCTTCGGACAAATCATATTTGACTTCTATAACTACCAGATTCATAAACTCCGTCAAGTGAATGCTGATCCCCACCCCGGCAACTTCCTTTTTCGTTCGGATGGCACTTTAGGAGTCATAGACTTTGGCTGCACTAAAAAGATTCCTGATGACTTATACGAGTCTTACTTTGGTTTGGCGGATCCCCAGATATACGAACCTAACCAGCGGGAGCGATTAGATGAACTCTTTGAGCAGCTCGCTATCTTCCGCCCTACGGATAGCCCAGAGGAACGAGAGTATGTACGCGATTTGTATAGTCGCTTCGCTCAAATCTTAGCCACGCCGTACCGCTTAGGACGGATGGACTTCGCTCAGACAGAGTACTTTGGAGAACTGAATAGCGTAGGCGAAGAAATCGCCCGTACTCGGGAGCTTCGTGGGCTGCGCGACTTCCTCTTCCTCAATCGTACCTTCTTAGGCCTCTTCAATCTCTTCCATCAACTTGGCGTAGAACTGGATACCCGCTGCGAATACTTGCCCTTCTTTGACTATAGCCACCTTGGTCAGAGGCAAATTTAGCCAGTCATAAAACCTCAGGGGGCTGCGCCAGCGCCGTAGGCGCT
>JANWZJ010000007.1 GCA_025054525.1 Bacteroidia bacterium
TAGGTAAGGTATAAGTTCATGAGCAGCTGCCATAACTAAGGGAACTTTGCCTAAACAGGACTAATCCCAAATATACACTAAACCTGCCTTCTGAGGGCTTCTCTTGTTGGTAGAGGGCCTCCTTTATCACAGAGCTGAATAGTCCTTCAAAGTAGAGTTCCGTACTTCTTATATCTAATAGGGCGGTGGACAGCAGCTTAGGTTGGTCGTCAGCATGGAGGCCCTAGCTCTACCCCTCTCATAGAAGAGAGCTAGTCCCTGCCTATCTTTGTATCCGATACGCCTTATGAATGAAAACCTTCGCAAACTCATCCAACTATATGCTACAGAGTCGTCTGCTCAGGTAGAAGCGTTTCTATCTGATTTATCTAAGCCTTCGCTCAAAGCACTTCTTTTAGACCTACTCACTCTATACTTCAACGATAAAAATTCCTCTTACCTTCGGGAACTGGCTACTCTCTATGTGGCTGGCTACGAGCCCATACAAGGAAAGTTAGGCTATAATGGCTATCGGATGGCGGCAGATGGCACGCGTCAGGATTGTGAAGTCAAACCTCAAAATACCGACAACCCCCGCAAAAAACTCAATGGCGGAGGTAGCTTTAACGATTATACCCTTGAAAGGTTTGAGAAGGACAGAGAACAAGCACCACAACTGCTAATAGCGGGGTTTGTGCAAGGTAAGCTGCTGTATGTGTTGGAAGTGCCTTTCCGCTGTATTGAGCCACGTTTAGGGCAGGTACTGGCAAAGCGCTTTCCTTCGGGTAAAAGGGGCAAAGGTGAATATCTCCGCTCTGCTTCCTTCACATATAGAGACTACCAATCCTGCCAAGAAGTAGCGCTTAGGTTCCTTGATCCGGCTATTCGGCAGTTTAGCGCTTATCTGGCGAAGGGATTTTTTGATTACCTTCACACTCTGTAACTATGAGAAGTCTGCCCTTGGGTCAAGTGATATGCGGTGATGTATTAGAGGTTCTGAGAACTTTTCCTGACAGCTCCATAGACTTGGTCATTACTTCACCCCCCTACAATAAGAAAGAGAAGTATGGCGGCTGGCTTGTGGAAAAGGTCATTTATGCGGGGGCAAAAGACCACATGGAGGAAGCGGCATATCAAGCCTGGCAGCTCGCTGTACTTCAGGAGCTCTATAGGGTGGTAAAGCCTACGGGCAGCTTATTCTACAATCACAAGGTGCGGTATGAGGAAGGTAAGCTCATTCATCCGATGGAGTGGCTTCTGCACAGTCCATGGCAGATTTGGCAGGAGATTATATGGCATCGTAAGATTGCTGGAAATATACGGGGTTGGCGTTTTTGGAGCGTGGATGAACGCATTTACTGGCTTGTGCGGCAGCGTCCGCCCGAGTTAGCCCCCGCCCATGCTAAATTCACTTCTGTCTGGGAGCTGCGCCCTGAACCAGGACACAAACAACATCCAGCGGTATTTCCCTTAGAACTGCCTGCTCGGATTATTCTCTCTATCTTAGAAGACAGCTCAGGGGTGGTATTAGACCCATTTTGTGGAACGGGTACGACCTTAGTAGCAGCAAAACTTTTAGGCAAATCTTACATCGGCATAGATATTAGTCCAGAATATGCAGCCTACGCTCAGCAGCGGCTGGCGCAGGCGGAGAAGGAGCGGCAGCGCCTTTACCAAGAAGTGCTGCGCCATCAGATAGAGCTCACTTTTGCCGAGAGGAAAGCTAAAGGGTATTGGGGCTGAGGTTTGTCAATGTTGAGTAAGAGCTTTCTATCTGCTCACCTTAAGCTCACTTTACTTAGTGGGAGCTTTTGACACTTCGTAAATCGTTGCCTAAACCTTCTCCAAAGCGGGAAGGATGGTAGTAGGGTCTAAATATTCGCCTACATACTCAGGGTTGGAAATGTAGCGAATAATCCCCTCTTTATCTATCAAGTAAGCGGTAGGAATGGTAATCCCTGTATCATAACCGGCAATCGTTTTCTGCAGAAGAGGATTCTGGTATAGACTACCATAGAGATTGGATACATGGTGGTCCTTATCGGAGAGGACTTGTATGGAGGCATGAAGGCGTTCTATCATGTCTTTATGGACCGAAGGAGGGTCTGGTGAAATGGTCAGAATAACTACCCCCTTTTCAGTAAACTTATCTTTATATCTTCCATAGACACGCAGAGTCATATGGCACGCCGGGCACCAGTCGCCCCGCACGAAAAGCAAAAGTACTGGGTTTCGGCCCCTGTAATCTGAGAGACGATGGATTTGGCCTTCGGCATCGGGAAGAGCAAAATCTGGAGCCACATCACCTACCTTGAGCGAGGAAGGTTTGCCCGAGCGGACCGCTTTCCGTATGAGCACGCCATCTTGGGAGTATCCCAACGCCAGTACCGCCCCAGGGATCGCTGCTAAGAAAGCCGACCAAGGAACAATCCCACTCAAAAACTGCATTTTCACCAGGAGCCCAAGAGCAATCCCAAGCAGTACTGCTTCTAACCACAAATACCGAATATAAGTGAGAACATACATATATTGTTGGCGCAGCGTCAGGGTCATGGCCAGTAATATCCCCGCCGGTACCCCATAATACAGCTTATGACCCCAAGGATGAGGTAAGCTAAGTATTAGAAGGGGGTATCCGATGTAAGCAGCAGCATATTGGAGCGGGCCAGTAAAACGCGCAAAATCTACGGCAATCAAGAGGATTCCCACCCCAGCTCCCCATATAGTGTAAGCAGCATAAGGTGAATCTAAGAGAGTGGCCCCCAGCGCTATGATTTGTAAGGAAAGCCCTACATAAGTGCCCAGGGGAAATTGGAGTAGCTTACGCATGATTAGAGTTAGGACTAAACTCAATCCCCACTACAAGTATATCATCTACTTGCTGAATTGCCCCTTTCCACTTCTCCAGGAAATCTACTAAAGCCTCTTTTTGCTGGGAAAGGGAAAGGGTGGCAGTCTCTTGGATAACTTTTTTGAACCTTCCTACGGTTAGCTTCCGTTGGCTGGGGCCACCTATTTGGGAGGGATAACCGTCTGTGGATAAAATAATACGCTTAATCTGGCTTAGCTTCAGGGTATAATCATTCCACTGGTAATCTGGTGCAGTAGAACCTCCTAAGGAATGGCGGTCTCCTTTGTGTTCATGCAGCTCTCCTCCCGATAGATACCACAGGGGTCTGCCAGCCGAAGCCCATATTAGCGAGTCCTCCTCCTTATCTACACAAATGAGGATAGCCTCTGCTCCATCTTTTGTTTTGCTTGGGTCCAAAGCGCTGTACAAACAACAGTGAATGTACTGGAGGAGGTTGCTGGGCTGAGGGGAGGGAAAGCGTTGGAAGCCTTGTTGTAGAAAGGCTAGGGTTAGCATTACCATCATCGCTCCAGAGACCCCATGACCCGTACAATCCCCGACAAAAAAGTATTGGCGACCTGATTTTTCCCCTACCCAGTAAAAGTCCCCACTGACTATACGGCTAGGCTGATAAAGCACAAAATTGCTAGGAAACAGGGCAGCCACTTCCTGAGGAGTGGGCAAAGCAGCCGTCTGGAGGCGATGAGCATATTCTACATTCTCTATAATCTGTCTATTTTGTTCTTCTATGAGCTGTTGGAGACGAAGCCGTTCTCTTATGTCTCGTATGTATAAAATAGCAGCTGGCTGCTTAGAGAAGGGCCCCACACGAACGCTAAGTTCTACGGGTATGATGGCTCCTAACTTGTGCTTAAGCTTGAGTTCAATACAGGAAGCGCCCCCCTTTTCCCATGCATCGGCTATTTTTTCTGCGCTATACCCCAGCATTTCAGGAAGGCAAATCTTTGCAAAGCTCAATCCCAATAGTTCAGCGGGGGTGTAGCCTACCAGCGTCTCAATAGCGGGATTAGCATAGAGTATCCCTCCAGTAGCGACATGAACTACTAATATGCTATCTTGAGCACCTTCCACTATTTCATCAAAGGGGACGCCTTTGGGAGAAAAGAGACTATCACTAACTTTTTTCCAAATCTCCTTCATAAAAGCGGCAGGCTGTTTAAAGGTATTCAGTTTCCTTCCCTAAACAAATATAGCTCGGCGTCATGCTTCTCAGAAGAGGGTGGGATAAGACTAGTACGCGATCATACATGGAGATAGAAGGTTTTTACACAGAGTTATGCTCTGGGATTAGGATAATGTCCTCGTTGGTAGGCTCTGTAGTGAATACAATCTGAGTGTTTTAGGTAGGAGAATCCTTGGTATAGCTGTTTTGGAGAAAAATTCGGAATAACAAGGGGGATAGGTTTGCCCTATCCCCCCCTTGTAGAAGAACTTAAGCTTCTTTTACCTACTCTACGGCGAGCCAGTGCATCTCTACACAGCTTGCTGAGTTATGAAATACTGATAGAAAGCGGGCTCGGAAATGCACAGCGATAAGGCAGTCACTTTGCCTTAGGAACTGCTCCCAGAACTAGAGCTCTAAGTGCATGTCGTAAAATTTTCCTTATAGTTATTGCTTGCGTCCCTTTTTACCCCTTATAGGATCGTACTGATGTAACATTGGCTTCCGTTTCTGTGGCACAGTATGACCTTAATTGCATCAAAACTCTTGGTAAAGATTACATATCGGACAGATACCGGCCGCGGGTGTGTAGCTTCATGCCCATTGGGCTGAGGCAAGCGAAAAAGAGCACCCCCTCAGCTTTAGTGAGACTAGATAGAGCTTACTTTCACTGAGCGAAACGTAGGGGCACCCGAGGCCCTGAAACTAGCCAGTTCTCCTACCTCTTCATAAAAGCTTAGATACTTAGGAAGGTTCTTTGAGTCTGAGCTTGGCTTCACCCTGCAGGGATTTGTCCTCCTAAGAGGATTTGGCCTCCCATCCAAGGGTGCCCATGACACCCCTCCCTCTTCATGCAAAATAGAGGGAAGAAACGGTTCTACGCCTTTGTCTCGTGTCTGTTTGAGGAATTCTGTGAAGCCGCCTTCCCACCCCCTTTCCTTGGCAAGAAAATTCTATATCGGCCTACTGGATGAGAATCCGCAATCAGGTGCCGTCGGTGATTCACCCGTACTCTGTGCGTTCGCTTCGCTGAAACCCCACAATGAGTCCATTTGTAGTCCCCGTAGTTTCCTCCCAAAGCGTGCGCACTTGTAGGCCGCTGCTCAGAATCCTTTGGAAGGGTAGGTCCCGGGTGAATCGCCAAGCCTCTCTTACAGGAATATAGCGCTGTTGGGCTTCGGAAAACCATTCTCGGGTCTCGGCTTGCCATACGGACGGAGGCAGTCCTACTATTTGAAGAGTCTGAAATCCTGCTACCTCCGTGAAGCCTCGCTTTGAGGGCATGCGTCCCGTCAAATAGCCATACCTACTTCGCATCCCTGTATTCCACACAAACGCATGGCGCGGCGTGTAGAAGTTTTCAGCTGGCTGAAAAATGCCCTCACCCATAAGAAATCGCTGGGGCGTTCCTACGGCGCCTGCCCCTTAGAGGAGCAGGCCTAAAGGGTTAGAGGCACCTTGCATCTGCAGACGGCATGTGACGCACAAGTCCGATTTTACGCAGATAGAAAAATACGGCTGATCTGGCTGCGCCTCTGGGTACCATAGAGACCTACCAGCTGCAGCCTATATTTATCTATACGGGCAGCGACAGCCTCTCTCCATCTTTAGTTTTGCGGGATTCAAAAACTATGCAAGCTACGATGGATATATTAGAGGAGATAAATAGGGCGGGGGATGGAGAACGCTGAAATCCCTATTACAAATATAGTCTCTATAGGCTGTGGCTGTCAGTGGGTATGTATTTGGAAGTTATGGAGTGCCTTCAGCATGTCCTGTGCTCGTCTTTGGTCTATGAAGGGTAACAGCCACCGTCCTTCTACAATGTCGTAAGGGTGTGCGCCCCACCCTTCCCTCTGCCAAAAATAGAGCTCGCCCTCGGTGTATGGCAAGGAGGACAGGATAGGCTGGGCATACTGACTACGCAGTCTATGAAGGGGAGAGAGGTCGGGTTCAATAGAGCTTACGGGTTCGCCAGTGGGGAGGGAAATATCCAGCATCTGGGCAGCAGTGCGTAAAGCGTCTTCACCCATCGCACGGAAGGTAGTCCATTTACCGCCCATAAGGTTGACCAGCCGGTACTCTTTCCAGACTTCTACTACATGACTGCGGGCAAGTCGGGCAGTGGAGGTGGCTTTAGCCGCTACTAGTGGGCGCAAGCCAGCAAACCGAGCCACCACAGGTACTTCCTCTATGTCAAAGTAAGACCGCATATATTCAGTCAGATAAGCCTCTTCTTCGGGAGGCACACCGGGACGGTTCTCAGGAGAGGCTACTTCTACCTCGGTAGTTCCCACGAGGATAGTTTCTTCTAACCATGGCAGTACAAAAAGAATCCTGCCGTCTTTTGTTCGTGGGATTAGAAAACCCTCCTGAATAGGAAGCGCAGTAGCAGGCACAACGATGTGGCTACCCCGACTTAGGCGCATGCGAGATGGGGCCTGGGGATTTGCTTGCTTTCGGAGTTCATCCGCCCAGGGGCCTGCGGCACTGATAAGCACATCAGCTTCTTCGGTGTAACTAAGCCCCTCTTCGGTTTGTACTTTTACCTCTGTGCCTTGGGACCGAGGGTGAATGCCTACGACTCGGTGATAAGTGCGTATTTCTACACCATATCGCTGCTTGAGGAAGAGGGCTAAATGTACCGCATAGAGTCTATCCATGAACTGCCCATCGTAATAGCGCCATCCGCCGATGAAGCCCTTTTTGAGTTGGGGAAAAATCGCATAAAGCTCATCCCGTTCTATCCACTGCGTGGCTTTCAGGCGATAGGGATAGCTGAGGTAATCATACAGCTTGAGACCTGTTCCATAGTAGGCTTTTTCACCTAAACTTCGGACAGGTAAAACAATCGGAAGCGTCCAACAGAGGGAAGAATGGCTTTGTAGCATCCAGGCTCGTTCGCGTAAGGCTTCTCGCACCAGCTGCCAATCAGCCCAGCTTAGGTGCTTCAGCGCATTCTCTAAATAGCGCACCCCGCCGTGAATGAGCTTGGTAGAGGCGGAGGAGGTGCCACCAGCAATATCTCCTGCATCTAATACAAGTACTTTCCAACCTCTGCGGGCAGCGGCTAAGGCTGTACCTAATCCACTACTGCCGGCTCCGATGATGACGAGCTTCGGCTGCCATTGCTTCATATGTGCCTATGATTATCGTATAGAAGAAGATTAGCCCAGGCATTCTATAGCGAACTAAATTACCAAAGTTGCCAGAGGTCAAACCCGTCATAAAGAGGAAGGTTATACTATATATGATAAAAGGCCATCCGAATGGGCTGTTAAATATCTTGATGAATAGTTTGAGGAGGCCGTACTTAGTCATCCTCAGCAGTATATATATGAGAAAGATAGTTCCCTCTAAGCTGGATATGAATATCACGAACTTCCACGACTCCCATAGAAGCGGCCGGAATGCCCCTGTGAAAAAGGCAATTGGGAACTTCTGTAATACACCCAAAAGAGTGGGGGAGAATTCTCCTATATCATATCTGCTTCCTCCTGTTTCTCCATAATATACCTCATTACGAGTTAGGTCATACTGTACGACCTGAGCATAGTTAAGTATGTTATCCAAGCTATATTTAGACTGGCTTTCTGACACATAAATAATGCCGTATGCAGAGACTATCAATCCCACTACAAGAAAAAACCAGTAGAATGTGTAGTACACTACATTTCTCTTGGCTTTATCTACATACCTTGTTACATAAGAGAGAGCTATGGAGGGAGTAATACTCATTATGACGTAGGGTTTTATGATAGATGTCAGATAGAATGTAGGAATCCCAGCGATATACCCCCAAACCGATTTCGGATAAAAGATTAGTTTCTCTAATGTGTAGAGTAGCATGATGAGTACTACTGCTTCCTTGAAGGGGAGAGATATCCAAGTAATCACTGAAGGTGAAAATATAAATGGGAAAGCCAAATAGTAACCTGCTTCTGGATATATATTCTTCAAGCTCTGATAAAACCGAAAGAAAACGAGAAAGGATAGCGTAGCAAAGAGTACGATAGAGGGATGAATAAACCCCATAGATAGAATCACGAAAGGCATGTATAAGACGGGTACAGTTGCAGTGGCGGGGTCGTTCATGTAAGTAATGCCTATCCTGTAGGAGTACCATAGGTATGCAAACTCAGGCCTTTTCAGATGAAAGTCCACAAAGTCGTGATATATTACTGAATGAAAGAAGTATTCTATCGTAGTGCCTGGTGCATGGAATAGTGAGGAATAGAGTGAGAGAGAGTCGCTTATGAAGTTGATGACGTCCCCGCCTCCATAATAAAGCCGATAAAAGTGATAGATGCTGACGCCCCCGATGACTCTCAGCAACCATCCATAAAAAGCTATTTTTCTATCATTTGGGGAAAGATGAGGGTACATTCGTCTAATAATGATAACATACAGGATAGCAGCATAGAAGGCTGATAGAGCGATATCCGTAAAGAACACTGCGTATTCTAACATGAGGTAGTTTGAATGGCTTGAAGGATGAGGGAGTCTGAAAGGAGCGCGCCTTTAGAAGAAAGGACGTACTGGCCAGAGACCTCACGAACCCAGCCGTGTTGTAGCCAAACTTGAGAAAGGGCATGCCCACTCTCAGAGTCATCTAATAGGCTGGTAGGTATGCCAGCTCGGGTACGAAAGCGAGTAAGCCATAGCTCCTCCTGTGTCTCCTCAGCGGTAAGCGGAGTAATAGAAGAAGCAGGAAGGACATTTTCGTCTAAGAGCTTTTGGAGATAATGCCGTAAGGAAGGGGGATTGTGCCAACGCACCTCAGGGATGTAACTATGAGCGGCAGGCCCTAAACCCAGATAAGCTTTCCGCAGCCAATACCGCCAGTTGTGCTGACACTCATGTCCTTCACGGGCCCAGTTGGAAATCTCATACCAAGTATAACCTTCATTTTCCAGGAAAGTGTGAGCGGCTAAATACATCTCTGCATATGTATCCTCATCTATGGGGTGAAATCGTCCCAACTTTTGCTTTTTGTATAGCACAGTGCGTTCCTCAATAGTTAGTCCGTATAGAGAGAGGTGGGGCGCCCCTTTATCTGTGAGAATCTTTAGGTCTTGCTGGAGGGAGTCTAAGGTTTGTCCAGGGATGGCGAATATCACATCGGCATTCCATGAGGGTAAATCCGAGTTTGCTAATAGATTTATAGCTTGGAGAGCTGTGTCAGGAGAGTGACTCCGCCCTAAAATCCTGAGTAGGGCAGGTTGAAAGCTCTGAATTCCGATACTAATGCGGGTCACACCCCAATTCCGCCAGAGACGGATTGAGGCGGCGCTAATATCTTCAGGGTTGGCTTCTATTGTTATTTCGGTGGGGTGATAGGTAGGGAGGGAGTGTAATGCATGAAAAATCTTATCCCATAAGGACGAAGGAAGCCAACTCGGTGTGCCCCCCCCGAAAAAGACTGTTTCTATGGGGACTTTCTCCAGTAAGAAGCGATATAGGTGAATTTCTCGCAGAAGAGCTTCGGTGTAAGCCTCCATGAGGCTGGCCCGCGGTGTGAAGAAGAAGTCGCAATAATGGCAGGCCTTCCGACAAAAAGGTACATGGATATACAGCCCCAGCGTTTGTCCCTCCAGGCTTAGGGCTGAAAGGAGAGACCTATCAGGAAGCATTCAGTGCTCCCTATACGAGTAGCAGGCGGACGATAAATCTCTACCCGGGCGAAGCTGGTTCGGGCCTCTTGGCGCAGGGCCGAGAGGGTGGGTCCCTCTAAGAGTTTAGCGATCCAGAAGCCTCCTGTGCGTAGTCCCTTGCGGGCAAGGGTCAAGCTGCGCCATACTAACTCTGCAGAGCGGGTATGGTCTGTGATACGCACGCCCGTAGTGCGAGGTGCCATGTCCGAAACTATACCATCCCAACCTTTTCCTTCTATGAGGCTTTCCACTTCTGAAGAAAACACATCGCTCCGCTCAAACCGTACCCACTCTGGGGGCCTCCAAGCCAAAGGCTCTATATCTATGGCTAATATCTTTCCAGACTGTCCCACTCTTTGCATAATATACTGAGTCCAAGAGCCCGGGGCAGCACCCAAATCTACTATCTGCATTCCCTTTCGTAGAAGCTGATATTTCTCATCTATAGCTTTTAATTTATACACGGATCGGGCGGCATATCCCTCTGATTTCGCCTTGCGAAAGTAGAAGTCCTGAGGCTGATAGCTCATAATAAATCTTTATAGATGGAGCTCAGCGTAGGATGTTTTTCTTCTTCCTTCACCTGCCGCAGGAGTTGGCTAATCTCTTTATCTTTACTCATCCGTAGCTTGAGCATATAGACGACTTGCAGGCGCAGGTACCAGGGATTCTCATGTCGGACGATATTTCGGATTACAGGGAGAATAGACGCTCGCATATCAGGTACCTGCTCATAGGCAAGAACAATAAGACTTGCTGCTTCCATGCGACTCTCCATCCCTATAATGCAAGGATACCGACTGAGCAGATTTTCTACAGCTTTTTTATCTTTGTTTCGGAGTATAAGAAGAGCACTACTGTTGAGAAAGATCTCTTCGGATTCAGCGGTAAGCCACTGACGCGCAGTTTCGCGAGCTGCTGTGCTATCTTCCTCGATGAGCACTCTCAGTGCAGAAGTACGAACTTCCGTAGCAGGGTCTGACAACCCTTTAGGAATAAAATTCTTCCAGCCCTGCACTGAGATAAGTCCCTGATTTACGGCATTCTGAAGGAAGCGCCATGCCGCTGCCCGAACAATAGGCGCACTATCCTGTAGGGCTTGTCGTAAGAGGGCATATACAGGCACAATCGCTTCACTATCTGCAATAAACTCCAGGGCTTGCCATACTTCGGCTTTCCAATAGGCACCGCCTCGGGAGTACGCCTCAAGGACCGCAGCGATTTTATCACTCTCTCCGCTGAGATAGGGTTGCAGTTCTTGCAGAGCCGCACATCGCTGCCAGAAATACTTACCTTCGGTGAGCATGCTTTTCCACCAGCTTAAGGGGTATTCGCGCTGGCTGGCTCCTACGAAGAGTCGCTTTGGGTCTAACTCTGCATACTTTACTGCTGGACGGACCCATACGAGTTGGGTATCTCCGAGCAGTTCTACGGGAAGCTCTTCGTAGCCTTTTGCCGAAAGAATCGCCACAGGAAGAACATATCGGTAAGGCCCGCGTAAGCTGTCGTATTTTTCCTGACGCACTTTGAGAATAATCGTGTCGCCGCTCTGCCGCCCCTGAATAGTAAGGCGAACCTCATCTTTACGGCGAAAGTGCTGGTCAAAAAACCATGTCCAATCTTCGCCAGTTATCTCCTCCACTGCATGACGAAGATGGTCTATATCCGCAGCCTTATAGGCATTTGTTTGCAGGTAATACTGAAGGGCAGCGAAGAAAGCCGAATCGCCCATGAGGTTTCTAAGAAGGTGCAGAACAAGTCCTCCTTTCTGATAGCTGTGAGCATCAAACATATCCATGGGGTCGTTGTAGTCAAAGCGCACTAAAGAGACTTTTTTCTGGGATGCTTCCATTAGATAAGTACTCATACTTTGTCGGCGATGATTCTCAGCGGCCTCTTCGCCTCGGCTGTATTCTAACCAGAGATATTCTGAGTAATCAGCAAAACTTTCGTTGAGAGGAAGCTGCGACCAGCTCTCACAAGTTACAAGGTCCCCAAACCAGTGATGAAAAAGCTCATGGGCTATGACTTCCTCATGGTCATTAGTGAGAGCTTTTCCTGCATCGTAGAAGAGCATATCCCCGTGAATAGTAGCGGTGGTATTTTCCATCGCCCCTGAGATAAAGTCTCGCACAATCACTTGACTATATTTAGGCCATGGATATTCTACACCTAATCTCGTGGAGAAGAACTCTAACATCTTGGGTGTATTACCGAAGATATGAGAAGCGTATTTCTCTTTACCTGGCTCCATGTAATAAGACACCTCGCGTCCGCGCCAGGAATCCTTTATTATGCGGAAAGGTCCTACTACTAAGGCGAAAAGATAAGGGGCATGAGGCTGGCGCATTTCCCAACAGTCTTGGCGCATGCCGCCAGGGAGCTTTTTCTGAGAGACTAAAAGTCCGTTAGAAAGAGAGACCATCGTATCCTCTAAGGTAATACAGAGACGCTGGGTAGATTTCTGATTAGGACTGTCTAAAGTAGGGAACCATGCTGATGCTGATTCGGGTTCGCCTTGTGTCCAAAACTGACGCGGCACGCAGGTTCGTTTGCCATCTGGATTGATGAAGTATCCGCCTTTGCGACCGCCGATAGCCGCAGAACCTCCTCCTTCTAACCGTTCGGGCTGCGCCCGATAGCGAATATATACCTGTACGGTTTCCGCCGCAGTATAGAAGCGGTCCAAGGTCAAGTAGAGCTTGAGAGTATCGTAGCGCTGATGAAGGATGCGTCCGTTTGAAGGACGAAGCAAACGCACGTCCTCTATCTGGAAGGCTTTGGCATCCAGTACCAGTTCCTGCATAGGGGCAAAGTGCGGCTTCAAGGTCAGAATAGCTTCCCCCGGAATCTCTCGTTTGGCCCAGTCCAAAGAGAGGGATAGATCAGTATGAATGAGTTTCCAGCGTATGGGATAACTCCCCTTGTATAGAGGGGCGCGGGTAGGGCGCAGGAGAGTATCCTTCTCTTCCTCGTCTAAACTTTTGAGCATCGCCAAAAACGCTGAGTCCTCCAAGGTGTTTTTTTTCCGGCGCGAGCTGCGCATTTTCTCAGAGCATCCAACAGCCAGCAATCCCCACGCGCTGACCCAAAGTATCCAGCGCATCATGCTACAAAGGTATCGGTTTTTATGTTGATACACTGCGATGAAAGAATGGATGCTGGCTCACGACAAACTCCATACAGTGGTAGCAGTAACGCTGCTTTTATGGATGGGCATCGCAGCTCACCTTTGGCGTCTCAGTAAAAGAGTGCAAAAAATAGAGAAAATGCTTTCTTAGATTATTTCGGAGCAAGCCAAAGCCAAAGGCCTGCCACTGCAAAGAATATTAGATTAGGTAGCCAAACCCCTACCCAAATCCACCCTGTTATACCAGAAAAAGCACTCTTGGCTAATGTCAGCAAGAATACATAGATAAAAGCCAAGACTAATCCTAATCCGATTTGCCATGCTACGCCACCTCGCCTTTTTCGTGAAGCAGACGCAAAACCCAAACCCGTAAGTCCTATCGTAGCTAAGGGTATGGCAAACCGCTCATGGAGTTCTACTTCCAGCAGGCTGGCGAAATCACCGCCCACATAGAGTTGTCTATGATATTCCGCCCATAGTTCGGGCAGGGTCATCGTACGAGTATAAAGCTCTGACCGAATGATATCCTCTGGTACCAAAGGCAAAGTCGTATCCAATCTATCTACATAACGCGGGGGCTTATCTTTATCAAAATGCCATATGCGAAAGAGTTGCCATCGCTTATGCTCTTTATCCCAGAGGACTTCTTCTGCGATGAGGCGCTGCTTTAGGCGGTTATCTTCCACTTTCTCTAAGTGTGCCCCGAATCCGACGTGATCAAACTTATCAAACGCCCGTACAAAGAAATAGCTATCTCTTGTCAGCTTGATATGAATCTGTCTCTTGTCAAAATAAACGCGATTCTTGACGTATTTGTACTCAAACTCCTCTATGCGTCGTATATTGTGGGGCGTTACGTAGGCATGTAGGACTATGCTAAGCAGGCTTAGCGTTAGAGCGAGCATAAGGTAGGGTCGTAGAATGCGCCAAAAGCTCACTCCGCAAGCAAGGAGGGCTACGATTTCGGAGCGCTGTGCGAGTTTGGCAGTGAAGAAGAGCACAGATATGAATACCATAAGGGGTGTAAGAAGGGTAGCGTAGAAGGGAATGAAGTTCTGATAGTATCGCAGGAGGGCGGGTAAAGTGGCTTTTTTCTCTACGAAGTCATCTATTTTTTCGGCTACATCTATGGCAACGAGAATGAGTACTAATAGTAGCAAGCTCCCCAAAAAGCTTACGGCGAAATGTCGTAGAATATAGCGGTCTAAGCGGCTCATGATTTCAGGGCGAGGTTGCGCAGCTCTTGGAGTTTGAAGAGGGCTTCTATGGGGGTAATGGTATTAGGGTCTATGGATAGAAGCAGACGGCGCAGTTGTTCTTCGGTATCGGCGGGCAGAGCGAAGAGATTGGGTTGCACTGACTCCGAAGGCAAGGGCTCTTGTTTTTCTAAGTGCTTGAGTAGGGCTTGGGCGCGTTGAAGGATGACGGGAGGCAGTCCTGCCATTTCGGCTACAGTCAATCCAAAGCTGCGCCGAATCGCTCCACTCCTTAGTTGATGCAGGAAGATGAGTTTATCACCTCGCTGCTCTACGGCAAGGTGATAGTTCCCTAAGCGCGGCAAGGCTTTTTCTAATGCGGTCAGCTCATGATAATGCGTAGCAAATAGTACCCATGGGCGACAGTGGGTATCTTGATGCAGGTATTCCAGTACTGCCCATGCGATTGCCAAGCCATCGTACGTGCTTGTTCCCCGTCCAATCTCATCCAAAATAACAAAGCTCCGCTTAGTAGCTTGATGGAGAATGCGGGTTAGTTCTTGCATTTCTACCATGAAGGTGCTTTGTCCGGCGGCGATATTATCGGAGGCTCCCACCCGACTGAAAATCTGACTCACAAGTTGAAACTCTACTTTCTCGGCGGGAACGAAGCTCCCTATCTGTGCCATGAGGAGAATAAGGGCGTTTTGGCGCATGTAGGCGGATTTGCCAGACATGTTAGGACCGGTGAGGAGCATAATCCGCTGGTCAGAATGGAGAAAGAGATGGTTGGGCTGGTAGGGCTGATGAGGCGGCAGAAACTGCTCTATGACAGGATGCCTTCCCTTCTGGATAGAAATAATGGGTTCATCCGTGAAAGTGGGACGCGTGTATTTGTATTTATGAGCGGCTATGGCAAAGCATAGCATCACATCTACGCAAGCTATCCATCGGGCTAACTTTTGCAGGATGGAGGTATAAGCATGGAGTTCCTGAATAAATTGCTGATACAGCTCTTTCTCGCGCTGCTCTACCTTTTCTTGTGCAGTGGCGATTTCTGCACTGAGCTTATCTAACGCATCGCTGGTATAACGGTATATGCCTTGAGCGAGCTGTTGTCGCAAGCGATACTCAGGTGGAACTCGGTCCTTATACGAAGCGGTGATGTGAAAAACATATCCCAACTGGCGATTTTCTTGAATTTTGAGATTAGGTATGTTTAGTCGCTTACTTTCTCGCTCAGCTAACTCTTCTAGGGCACGAGTAGCGTTATGAAGAAGATAACGGGCTCGGTCTAACTCAGGGTCTATTCCTTCTCGGATGACTTCCCCTGTGCCTGCTTTTTCGCCGGTGTGGATAGGTTCTGTGCCTAAAATGAGATATTTCTCTATGAGACTAAGGGTTTGGGTCAGGGGTTCTTGGATGTCTGGGAGTTTAGGATAGGCGGGGGGGAGTTCTGAAAGCAACTGCTGGGCTTTTCGCAAGGCGAAATACAGCGTGGCGATTTCTCGGGGGGTAGCTTTTCGGGCGCTTAGGCGGGCTACCCTTCGCTCCAAGTCCCCAATCCCTCGCAGGAGGGTTTGCCAGTCTTTGTGTCGTTCTGGCTCATCATACAGCACCTGAACGGCAGCCAAACGGCTCTCTATATCTTCTTTCTGTCGTAGAGGCATTGTAAGATAAGTACGCAATAGCCGCGTGCCTGCCGCCGTCGTTGTTAGATTGAGTACCGACAAGAGGCTCTTCCCTTGAGGGGTCAAGGGTTGAAGCACTTCCAGATTGCGTTGGGTATCAGGGTCTAATATGAAGGTTCTCTGCAGCGGTAATGCCTGGGGAAAAGCTATATGCCGAAGCTGCTGCTGATGTAGGTCTCGTAGATAACTCAGGAGCGCAGCAAATGCTTGGGCAGTAGGAGAAGTTTCGTGAATGAGAGCCACATTAGGTGGAGCATACCCATATACTTCTCTAAAGAGTTCTCTAAGGCTGGAGGTGTCAAAGTACCAAGCGGGTATAATCTCTACTCGTTTGGCAGTCGTATAAATACCCCCCCAGAGGGCTTCTTGTCCTTCATGTACGAGTAGTTCTATGGGGGTGAAGGTATTGAGCACCTTATCTATGTCCGCGAGCGTTCCTTGATGATACAAACAAGTACCTGAACTCATGACATCTAACAGGAAGAGCACGGCTTCTTGAGGCGAGTAGGCCCACACTAAGCCTAAATACTCCCCAACTTCTTTTTTTTCATCACCTTCGCTCCAGTGAACGGCAGGAGTGGCAATCTGGGTTATTTCTCGACGAACTAACTTTTTGCCTTTGGATGGGGCTTCGGTTTGGTCGCAGATGGCTACTCGGAAGCCTGCTTCCATTAAGCGGGGCAAGTATGTATCCAGCGCCCTCACAGGGAAGCCAGCCATATCTATGTCTTTAGCTTGGCCGTTATTTCGCTTAGTGAGGGTAAGTCCTAAGGTAGCTGAGAGAATATGAGCATCTTCTTCAAAGGTTTCGTAAAAGTCTCCCACTTGGAATAGCAGAATCGCGCCGGGGTGTTTATTTTTCATGGAGCGATACTGCTTCATGAGATCGGTAGTCTCAGACATGGGGTATCTCGGTAAGGAGGGCTTCCATAATTTTCTTTATCCGCTGCGCTTCGGTCTGGAGTTGAAACCAGCGCTCGCGCGGTTTGGCGCTGAGTTCCTCATAGCTAATGCGTGGAAAATACAACGCCGATCGCAAAGCAAAACGAGGAATGCGATGAAAACGCAGGGGGAGATTGAGGACGGGATTCTTCATAAGCGGGCGCACATAGGAGGGCTGCCACTGTTTGACCCAGCTCAGCATCCAGCTCGGCACATAGAAGTCTTTGCCCCATTCCTCTGAGCCGCGATGCACCGTAATCAAGATAGGTGCTTCGGCTATAAGGGCTAACTCTATGAACTTAGGAGAACGAAAGGGGCGGATTTCATATACATCGCCTATGATACAGTTATCGCCTTCAGGGAAAACGACGGTATCGCTGACCTTCTCTTCCTTGAAAGTTTGGAGGACCTTGGCAAAGGAGGGCGGTTCTCGGCTATCAAATATCCATCGCAGAAGCCATCGGCTCAGAGCTATTTTGTATAGTCCTCGGTGGAATACGCCTAATACCGTGCGAGAATGAGCCCCCTCAGCCACAGCAGCTTGTAGCATGCCTATGACAGCGGGTACCCAGCCCAAAGAACCAGCATGGCTGAATGCATGAACTACCTTAGGATACCGGGTGAAAATCTCCCGCAAGGGCGGTGTAGAGCGAGTGACCACCTGATCAAAAAGAATGGGATATACCCAACGGAGCCTTTGGTGCAGCGCATGCACTGAAATTGATACACCTGCACTACTCATACCCACTTTCCCACAAAGATAAGACTTTGTGAATTCTCATCCATTTATGCTATGATGCTGAGACAGTTGGGGCTTTTGGAGATGGAGTTCTTTACTTTTCTAGAGTAAAAGAGGGAGAGGTTTCAACCTCCCCCTCTGTCATAAATTTGATACACTGATGTACTTATTCAGATACAGGCTGACGGACGACTCGGTCTATCAGGCCGTCGCGTAGGGCGATGTAGCCATCCGTACCAGGTTCTAAGTTGGTGGCTTGCGTGTAGGCATCCAGCGCATAAGCATACATCCCATTCATTTCGTAGAAGCCACCCAAGATAGCCTGCCCTAAAGCGGTATTGAGGTCTAAGCTACGGCGCAAGCTTTCTTCTTCTTTGCGCAGGTTAGCTACTTGCTCAGGGGTCAGCAGGCGGAAGCAGAGATTAGTGGATCGCAGGGATGCATGACGGCGGGTGCTTACATGCCAGTAGTAGCAGACGCCGGACTTGAACTTATTTTCGCTGTTTATCTCTACAAAGTTTTTGTCAGGGGGTACTTGGGTATTATAGACTACTTGTCCTGCTTCATCTAAAATCTCTATGATATAGCCTTCGGGATTAGGAACGCGTTCCCAGCTAAGGAGGATGCGGTCAGGATAGAAGGCAGTTTGAGCAGGTACGCGTGGTGTGGGAGCCATCGTGGAGCGGGTTACGGCACCGAGCGTTTTGCCAGAAGCACGGCCGCCGCCCGAGGCAATGGCTTGATTAGTGAGATAGCCCGTGTAGCGAGAGGCATAGGCATTATCTTCTGTGGCTTGAGCAAATAGTTGGGAAAGCGTATAGACTCCCGGTTGGCGAAGCTCGCGAGTCTTGTTTGTAGAGGAGACGAGGGCTGCATACGACTGCGCACCTAACTTAATCTTCTGGGACTCGGATAACTTCATGCCCGCAGTCGCTTTCTGCCATCCTCCGGCTTGCTCCACTTGTACATCTCCTTTGATAGCGAGAATCGTTACATTTTGTCCATACATAAGGGCTACTCCCATGAGGAGCAGCATAGTACTTTTTGTCCAGCGGGTAAGCATACGAGAAAAATAAACAAATATCATGCCATGGCCTGAAGCAGTTCTATTTCTCCTGAGATGAGGATGCCCCATAGCAGAGGCTCCACTGGCAGCCAAACTCCATGCGATACCAAAACTACCGTCATAGCCACAGCCAGAGTAAGGAAGATAAGCTGAAGAATACGAAGTGCCAGCCACCTTTGCCACCGACGGGGAAGGTACATCCATGTCCCTATTAGCCCTGCATGGATTACCACCATCATAAGGAAAATCCATCCCTCTCCCACCCTTAGAAATGGCTCATTATGGAGAAGCATAGAGAGGATGTTAGCATGAATCACTACGCCATACATGTCGGGAAAATCCCGAGGAAATAGTTTGGGATTAAGCGGAGTGAAAAATATGTCCTCCAAGGTCTGTCGGAGAGGGTCAGCTAATCCTATTAGGATAATTTTATCCCTCATCCAGTTTATAGGCAGCGAGTCATATAGTATCTCATATCCACTGGCAAAATAAAATGCGTTGAGATTGCCCCGATAAAGCAAGGGCTGAATGCCACTCCATTCCGAGAGCCTGCTGCGAAGTGAAGACTGAAGGGCCAGCGCCAGCCGCAGAGCTAACGAATAATGGGTGTCCCCCTGACTTACAGTATAGGGGAAAAACTCCCATACTGTCTTCGGAGCGTAATCCTCATACAGGACCATATTGGCGTATGCCTCCTCCGTACAATCGGTAAAAGCAGGTAGGCTTACCGATTGACGCGGCGCTTCTAACAGAGGATGTTTCAAATCTAAAGTGGATGCTAATACTACAGGTATTGTAGCACTCGTCTGACAAAGGGCAGCTCGCCAAAGGCTATCTTGATGAGGTGTGTGTGGATAAGGAAATATGGCATCTATTCCGATAATTTTGGGTGAGACCTCTTTGAGGCGCAGGAGGAGGCGAGCGAGTTCTTCTCGTCTGAGCTGCCCCAAATCAATAATAACGATTTGGGTGTCTATACTCTGGGTAGAACGAAAGTATCGGTACATCAGGTCATGCACGCGCCATCCCCATGCTTGGGGTGGAAAGAAAGAGTTTATGCTATAAGCAAGGATTATGACTATCAGAATACGCGTGAGAATCCATAATATAGATGCAATTCTCATGAAAGGGCTTCTTTATAGCGCCGTAGGGTTTCCGCGATGCCCCAGTACAGCGCATCGGAAATGAGCGCATGTCCTATAGAAACTTCTACCAAGTTAGGTAAATGCTGCTTGAGATAGCGGAGATTGTGTAGGTTGAGGTCATGGCCGGCATGGAGGCGCATACCTAACTCCTTGGCTTTCTGGGCGGCATGCAGGTAGGGCTGGATGGCTTCTTGAGGATTGCGTAGGAAATGCATCGCGTAGGGTCCTGTATATAGTTCTACACAGTCGGCAGCTATTTCCGCAGCGGCTTCCACTTGCGAAGGGTCAGGGTCTATAAAGAGACTTACTCGTATGCCCTGCTCACGCAAAAGCGAGATAATCTCATGCAGAAACTCTTTATGCTGCTGCACCTGCCATCCGCGGTCCGAAGTAAGTACATGCGGAGGATCGGGTACCAGTGTAACTTGGGCTGGTCTGACGTAGGTTACTACTTCTAGAAAGGAAGAAGAAGGGTAGCCCTCTACATTCAGTTCTACACTAATGCTGTCGCGCAGGGCATAAAGGTCCGGTATGCGAATATGGCGCCCATCGGGTCGTGGATGAACTGTAATCCCATCAGCACCTAAGCGCTCACAGGTCTGGGCAAAAGCTACGACATCAGGCAGGTTTCCACCTCGGGAGTTTCGCAGAAGAGCGACTTTATTGACATTGACGCTCAGGCGGGTCATTCAGGAATGTCGGTAAAATCTAACGGGTAATCTATGACTGCTTTCCAGGGCAATCCTGCAGCAGGCAGCCTTTCCAGCAGAGGATCAGGGTCTAACTGTTCCACATTCCACACGCCTGGCTTTTTCCATATACCTTGGACTATCAGCTCGGCCGCGACAGCGGGGGGTACCCCAGCCGTGTAAGCTACAGCTTGCGTGCCGCAATCCGCATAAGCCCACTCATGACGAATATTCGTATAAATAAATGCCGTGCGCGGTTGACCATCCTTGACACCGCGTAGTTGAACGCCGATAGACACCCACCCTTTATAATCAGGGGCTAAACTAGCGGGGTCAGGCAGGAGTTTCTGTAAAAACTTAATCGGCACTACTTTGCAGCCTTCATACTCTATGGGGTCTATACGCGTAAGCCCTACATTCATGAAAGCACGAAGGTGCATGAGATAGTTATCAGAGAAAGTCATCCAGAAACGAGCTCGCTTGATGGACGGGAAATGCTTTACGAGAGACTCCAGCTCCTCATGGAAGATAAGATAGGCTTTTTGAACCCCTATCTCAGGAAACCGTACGGCTTGTGATATGGAGAGAGCGGGCACTTCTATTAGTTTGCCATTTTCATAGTAGCGTCCTGTTTGAGTGATTTCGCGAAGATTAATCTCTAAGTTGAAGTTTGTGGCAAAGGCTCTTCCATGATTGCCTGCGTTGCAATCTATGATGTCCAGGTAATGAATCTCGTCTAAGAGATGCTTAGCAGCATAAGCGACGAAAGCATTGGTTACGCCTGGGTCAAATCCTATGCCTAAGACAGCCGTGATGCCGGCTTTTTCATACCGTTCTTGGTAAGCCCACTGATAGCGATATTCGTAGAGGGGGGTGTCGGGCGGCTCATAGGAAGCCGTATCTAAATAATCTACGCCTGCTTCTAAGCAAGCATCCATGAGTGGGAGGTCTTGGTAAGGCAGAGCTAAGTTGAGTAGCAGGGCAGGCTTATATTTACGCAGGAGGGCTACGATAGCGCCAACATCATCCGCATCAAGTACTTCAGGGATAATACGAGCATGGGGGAAAGCATCGGCTAACGCTTTACATTTACTAAAGGTACGACTGGCTACGATGATCTCAGGGAAAAGGTCAGGGTGCCGTGCGAGTTTGCAGACTGTGGGGCGCGCAACTGCCCCAGCACCCACTACCATGACTCGGGGCATATGCAAAGGTACGCAGTTCGTTATCGGTGAGCGAGTTTGAGTTCAGCTAATGCCTGCGCTAAATAATGTTGAGCTCGTTCTATTTCTTCTAAGGTAGTTGGACGACCGACGGAGAACCGCAGAGTTGCACGGGCCTGCTCAGGAGAGAGGCCCATGGCTAAGAGTACATGAGAAGGTTCTGGTTTGGCGGAGGTGCAGGCAGAGCCCGTAGCAACTGCTACGAGGGGCATCCGCGCTAAAAGTTCCCTCGCAAGTACGCCGGGAAAAATAACGCTCAAGGTGTTGGGTAGGCGAGGCGCATCTGCTCCATTGAGGCGGGCAGAAGGGGAAACTTGCTGAATTCGTTCCCAGAGGAGGGTGGTTTTGGCGGAGAGAGAAGCAAGAGTCTGTGGTAAATCCTGAAGAGCATATTCTAAAGCGGCTGCCATGCCCACGATGAGCGGAACGGGTAAAGTGCCGCTTCGCAGACCTCTTTCATGTCCTCCTCCCAGCAGCAGAGGACGCAATGATACCCGAGGCGAGCGTCTACGCACGTATAATAAACCTATGCCTTTCGGACCGTAAAACTTATGAGCAGAGAGTACAGCTAAGTCTATGTCTAATTCTTGAAAGGAAAGGGGGATTTTACCAGCTGCTTGTGTAGTGTCGCAGAGGAAAAAAGCGCCTGCTTCTCGTACGATGGGTATGAGTTCTCGGATGGGCTGGATGATACCGGTTTCGTTGTTAGCGAGCATGATGGCCACGAGAAGGGTAGTGGGGCGTATCGCCCGACGAAGCACATCAGGTTCTACTAATCCTGAGGGGGTAACTGGTAGTACTTCTACTTCCCAGCCTCTTTGAGCTAAGCTAAGAGCAGGGTCCAAAACAGCCTTATGTTCCGTGGCGCTTATTAGAATGTGCCGTCGAGGTGTGGACTCATAAGCAAGAGCTACACCTTGTATGGCTAAGTTGAGGGCTTCTGTAGCGCCGCTGGTGAAGACCAACTCTTGGGGGGTAGTGCCCATGAGGTTAGCGATGGTTTGGCGAGCTTGGTCTACGGCGTCTTGGGCTTCTTTGCCGAGAAGATGGGGACTTGCTGGATTAGCAAAATACCGCGCCCAATACGGACTCATCTTCTCTAAGACGGGTGGGGCTACGGGTGTGGTAGCGTTGTAGTCTAAATAAACAGGCACTCCCCTCACCCCTAACGAACAGTGCGGCTCAGAAGCGCTTCTACTAACTCTTCCATGGGCTTGAAGGCGATGGCTATCAGTGCCTTCAAGCCAAACGAGATGAGGGCTGCCCACCGTCCCGCATTAGTGGAGGCAGTTTGTTCTATATAGTATTCTATGCCCTCTGTAATCATGAAGATAAAAATAGCGCTCAGTCCGATAACCGTAAGGGCTTTTCGGCGGCGCTGGCTCTCTTGAAGAGCTCGCAGGGTTTCTTGGAGTTCCTTATTTTTCTGGAGGAGCTGGGCATTCACACGAGCGATTTCTTCGTTCTTATGGGCGAGTTCTTCATTAGCAGCTTTGAGGCGAGCCTGTAAGCGGTCGCCCATGCGAGTGAGCAAACGAGCCGTCCCTAAAAGATCAACATATCGTACGTAGGTTTCCTCTAATTTTTCTCTATTTTCTGTACCAGGGGGTAGGGAATCTATCCAAGCTTTGAGATTCTGTGCGCCCGCCTCCTCTCGCTCAAAACTAACATTGACTTGGGCAAAGGTTTCACGACTCTTCTTCATCTATAGGTACCAACTCAAACGACATCTTCACGGCTGCTTGATAGTCTAAACCCGCATCCTCCATTTCAGTGTCTTCTTTATTGTAAATCCAACGCACGATAACAGGCTGTCCTTTTTCATATAGCGATTCAAAAAGCCGGAAGAGGTCTAAGAGCACTTTCGCTGTGCTAGTATTGAAGTACTCCATGCGCACTTCGACATTAATAGGGTGGGCATCCGGCGTGTGCCTAAGGACGAAGTTTTCCAGCCATTGAAGTATGGGAGAGTAGAACTTGAGAGAGTTCTCAGGATAAGAGTTACCCGATATGGAGAAAGTCCGCTTTTCTGGCTCAAAGCGAATAGCTGGTGTGGTGAATGTAGGTTCTATGATGAGGTTGTCAGATACCGACAGGTCGCTCATAGTTATATTACAAATGAGACTTTTACGGTGAACCAGGAGTAGTTTTGATTGGCAGAAGAGATTTCGTAACTGAAATCATCTGCTTTAGAGATGATTTGAACGAAGCCTAAGTTGGCCCCACCACTGTCCGAGTACGAGCCTGTAGTCAAGGTACTATGGTGAAGGGCTTCCAATTCTTCTTTGCTCATTTGGAGGAGATTTTGCAGGTAAGAATGGAGGAAGAGCTCTTGGCTATAATATACTAAGTTGCGCGTAGTGAGTGTGATATGCTGCCCTTCGCGGCTCAGCCCGATATAAGGAGGGAACTGGTCGTCCTTGACGCCATAATGGATAATGTTCTGGGTGAGTTCTATGAGGGTATTGAGGATGCGCCGTCGCACAGGAGGGCGCGCACCGCCATCAGCCAAAAGCCTTTCAAACTGGCGTACAATCTGAGGTAACACTTCCATGTCTAGAGGGCCTTCGTGTTTGAAGAGTACCCTGTGTTCGTAAGAAACGGTCATGGCAGCACCTTCGCAAAATTGAGAAAAATTTTTCCTTAAGGCACAAGTCCCAACCCATAACCGCCGGGCGCAAATTCTCGGATTGCCTGCGGGCAAAAGCTATGCAAACTCAACACATACAGCTTGCCAGGGGAGGTAGAGTTGCTATTAGCATGATGGGGTGGGTCGGCTCCCGTCAGGTTCTCGTAAGAGATAAAAAGCTGTTGCTTCCGAGTATCTACGCCGATTCCCCTGGGCAAGTGTCCTAAACCATACAGATGGGTAAGCAGGCGTAAAGGCATGGTCTGCATGACAGCAATTGCCCCCATTCTCTGTCCTTGGAGGGCGGGGGCTTCGGCTTTCAAGCAAGCTACATAAAGAAACCCATTGTGATAAGCCATGAGCTTGGGGGCGGTGGCTACCGCTACTGCGGCAATAAAGCTATCGGTTGAGGCATCAAAAACACGCACTTCATGTGAGTTTTCGCAGCTCACATAGTACCGCCCTTGTCCATCGCCTATAATCTGGTAAGGTCCGAAGCGACTATCTGGGCGCGGTATCTCACCAGATACTAAGGGTATTTGAATAAAGTCTCTGAATCGCTTCTGTGTTTTGTCTATGCTTACCTTAGTGATGTAGTTACCTGCATTGGCAGTAACATACGCAAAGTCTCCAGCAAGGTCTATCCAGAGTCCATGAGGACGCGCAATTATTTCTCCCAAGGGGTCTCTGAGCACATCTAACACCGTCATATTCTCGGCATCTATTAGAGTAAGTTTCACGGGATGAGTATCAGTGAAATGGGTGATTACTCCATATCGTCCATCCGGCGTGAGCTCTATATGAGCGGGTTCAGGGCCTACAGAAAGGCGTCCTACCCTTTGGTAGTCAGTTGTTCGGTATTTTTCTATAGCCTCACCAGCGATGAGCGTTACGTAGAAGTATTTGTGGTCGGGCGAGAATTGAATAAAATGAGGACTCTCTATACGATTCGGAGATACGCCTACAGGTATATAGCGTAGAAGATGGTAATTATCTGCATGATATACTGCGATAAGGTCTGCGCCCGAAGCACACACAAATACCTTGCGGTGGGGGGCTTGTTCGTTTTCGCTCCAAGGTTTTTTCCCCTGGGCATTTGGGGCTCCTTCGGCTATCCATGCGCGTAGGATGTTTTTCTCTGCAGTTGTAAGGAGGTTAGCGCTATCGGGGAGGGGAGGAGGCATAAGAGGGGTTGCCACAGGCCCCCAAGTAGTATCGGAATTGATATGCCAGAGTAGAGTGGAATGCATAGGAGCGTAAGGAACAATTAGGGGAGTTTCTCTACTGGGGCTGTAAAAGAGGCTATCCCAGTGCGTGAGACTGAGTGCATGGGTAGAAGACAGACTTTGGGGGGAAGTTGAGTGATTATCAGTGGCTAAGTAGCCTTTATGGCAGCCTGCGCATCGCATAAGTAGAATCTGTCCCACCGCTGTAGGATACTGGCTAACGGCTTCTAAGGGGGGAGAATAGCGTTTGCAGGCAGTGAGTAGTAATAGCCACAGCGTGGCTTCTCGGATGCGGCGCATCTCATATAAGATAGGCAATTTTGGGGTAGGTTCAATCAGACTGGAAAGGAGTGCCATCTTGCTTTCCTCCACGTCTCTCTGCTGTGGAAAACATGAAATGTTTCCAATCCAGTTTTTTCATTACCTTTGCACAAACCTAACTGGCGGGCAAAGATGGTTATTCTATCCCGAAGATTTGTATGGGATGAGCAGACGCTTTCCTACAAGCGGATGCCGCTCAGAGTGAGAAGCCTACTCAAGAATCTGCTGGGGTATGTGGCAGAAGGAGCTATCGTAGGAATGGGGGCATTAGGGGTAAGTTATCCCCGATGGGAGCGTTATTTTGCCCAGAGAGCGGAGGAGCGAATAAGAAGCATGGAACAACAACTCCATCAAAAAATGGAGGATACGCAGTCTATTGTGGATCGCGCCTGCGCTCTATATGATCGCTCCCAAAATTTATACCGCCCTCTTTTAGGACTGGCTTCTGTCAAACCTGAAGATAGATATGGAGCTATGGGTGGTGCTCCGATTACGATAGAGGAGCAGTGGTCTTACCAGACTAATCTTGTTTTCCAAGAGTATAACCTGCTGGTCGCTCGCTTGAAAGAGCGTTCTGCACGACTTCGGTATTTGCCTTGTATTTCACCGGTACAAGGGGTTACTGTAAGCGGCTACGGCTACCGAGATGATCCTTTTTTCCATACCTGGCGGATGCATACGGGGGTGGATATAGCTGCGCCTTATGGGGCGCCTGTTCGGGCTGCGGCGGACGGCAAGGTAGTTTTCGCAGGGTGGGACACAGGGGGATACGGACTACAAGTAGAGGTAGACCATGGAGATGGACTTGTTACCAAATATGCGCACCTGTCTCGTCTCCAGACTCGGCTCGCAGACTCGGTGCGCCGAGGACAAGTTATTGGTTTTGTGGGCTCCACGGGCTATTCTGTTGGTCCTCATCTGCACTATGAAGTTATAGAACGCGGGGTCAAAGTCAATCCCCAAAAATATTTACTTTTGCCCTGATGTACCTGCGACTTATTGCGGCGGGGAGACTTTCACGCGATGCGGAGCTACGCCAAATGAGCAGTGGTAAAATCATCCGATTCTCTATACCCCACACTCAGCGATTATCTGGCGAAGAGAAGACCCAGTGGATAGAGTGTTCGTACTGGCGCAATCCTGAGGATAGCACTGAGGTAATGAAGCTGCTCAAAAAAGGCGCCTTAGTAGTAGTGGAGGGGACTCCATCGGTGCGCACCTATATTCGACAAGATAACACGGCGGGTGTAGCTTTTGAGTGCCGTGTGAGCCAACTGCGCGTGCTCAGTAGTCCTTCCAGCACTCCATCAGGGGAGACTTCTTCTGCGGAGTCCGAAGAGTCTCCTCCCGCTGAAACAGAGCCTGAGCCTGTAACGCCCCCTTCTTTGGAAGAGGAAGGGGACTTGCCCTTTTGAATTCGCCAGCGCTCATTCAGAAAGTCCGCTCTGGGCTATACCGAGTATATCCTCCACCCGCCTCGGTTCTGGTCGCATTTAGTGGGGGGCCCGACTCAGTAGCCTTGGCGCTCCTTCTCCAAGAGCTGCAATACGAAGTGCATTTGGCTTATGTAAATCACGGGCTTCGGGG
The DNA here is from genome assembly GCA_025054525.1 of Bacteroidia bacterium. Classification (GTDB taxonomy): domain Bacteria; phylum Bacteroidota; class Bacteroidia; order SpSt-205; family SpSt-205; genus SpSt-205. Next base: position 27,252 of record JANWZJ010000007.1, read on the forward strand.
CGAAGAGTCGCTTCGGGAGGCAGCATGGGTTGAAGACTTTGCTCGCAAAAGAGGACTTCCTTTATATGTGCGGGAGATAGCCCCTGCCCAACTTCAAGGGGCTCGCGGACTACACGCTGCGGCTCGTCGCCTGCGCTACCAGTGGATGAAAAACCTCGTCCAAGAGCAAGGATTGACCTTTGCGGCTACGGCGCATACTTGGGATGACCAACTGGAGACTTGGCTGTACCGACTCACTCGCGCTGCCAGCCTATGGCACTGGGAAGGCATTCCTTACCGCCGAGGCATATGGGTACGTCCGCTACTATATTGCCAGCGCCGAGAGCTTATCGCTTACCTCCATGCCCAATCACAACCCTTCTTCTTAGACCGCAGCAACTATACCCCTCGCTACTTACGGAATCAAATCCGCTGGTGGGCATTACCACCCCTCCTCCGTATCAATCCTTCTTTGCCTAAATTTTGGAGGCTTCGCTATGAACTTCACCGCCTTCAGAAAAGACGCATAGAAAAACTCTACTACCAACTCATGCCCCATTTCGTGGAAAAGCGTCCGTATGGGGCTTATATTAGAGCCAAGCCGCAAAGGGACCTTTTTACCTTCATAGCTCAGAACCTTTGGAGAATCAGCTTCTCTCAGGCACAAAAATTGTACTCCCTCTTACAGAATGCCCATTCAGGTAAGCGAATGCTTATAGAACCGTATATCTTCATCCGTACGCCTCAAGGGGTAGAGGGCGGAGAAGCGATTTTATGGGAGCCGGCTTGGGGGATATTGGAGATTCCGCCCGAGCCAGTGCAATATCAGTGGGGATTATGGCATGTGGAAGCAGGAAGAGGGATACCAAGCCCTGCGCCTTTTTCTCTGGTGTGGGATGAAGCAAAACTGTACTTTCCTCTGCGGCTGCGACTATGGAAGCAAGGAGATAGGTTACAGCCCGCAGGTATGGAAGGGCACAGCCGAAAAGTGAGTGATATTCTGAGGGAAATAGGTTTCTATGGGTTCATGCGCCAGCATGCCCCAGTAGTAGAAGATAGCATGGGAACTCTTATTGCGGTCGTAGGATATCGTACTTCTTGGGATACTGCTCCTTCTTCAGAGACGAAGGAAAGTTTTTATCTTCGGTTAAGCTATGGGCAGCCTCTCTAAAACATCGCCCTTTCGCAATCCCGAGCTTTCTCGCAGCGAGCTTTTCTTCAATAGGGAACTAAGCTGGCTGGAGTTCAACGCGCGTGTGCTGGAAGAAGCCCTGCATGAAGTACATCCTTTACTAAGTCGTACCCGTTTCGTCTCTATTTTTCACAGTAATCTGGATGAGTTCTTCATGATTCGGGTGGCAGGGCTCAAGGAACAAATCCAAGCGGGAGTCCGTGAGCGCGGTCCTGATGGATTAACCCCTCGGCAAACCCTCCAAAAGGTTCGGGAGAAAGTGCGTCGCCTTTTAGAGCGTGCTGAAGAAATCTTATACCAGCACCTTCTCCCCGCTTTAGAAGCAGAAGGCATTTCTATCTACCAAGGTAAGCGCCTTAGTCGCTTATCCCGAGAACAGCTTGAGAAGTATTTTGAGGATCAGGTCTTTCCCCTGCTTACGCCGCTTGCGTTGGATTCAGCGCATCCTGTGCCGCCTTTGCGAGGTTTAGAGCTTATTTTATGGGTGGAACTGAAAGATGGCTCTGCCCTCGTACCTATTCCCCAAGTGCTACCCCGATTTGTGCCTTTTCACACTCCCCAGCGGTACAACTTCGTACCTATAGAGTCGCTGATTGGGCTCTTTTTAGAAGAGCTTTTTCCAGGGAAAAAAGTCAAAGGCTATCATGTCTTTCGCCTCACACGCGATGCGGATTTAGAAATATCGGAAGCGGAAGCCGATGATCTCCTGCAACTGGTAGAAAGAGAACTGCGCCGGCGCCGCCTTGGAAATGTGGTGCGGATGGAGTACAGCGCAGGTATGCCTCGGGAGACGCTCTATTTGCTCATGGAAGAGTTAGAGTTTGCGCCAGAGGATACCTATGAGGTACGGGGTATGTTAGGACTGGGGCGATTATGGGATATTTTGGAGGTAGATGAGCCTTCATTATTGGACCGCCCCTTTGTGCCGGTGATACCCCCTGCCCTCCAAGGCAAAACGACACTCTTTGAAGCAATAGCGCAGAGTGATATTCTGCTTCACCATCCATATGATAGCTTCATGCCAGTGGTAGAGTTTATTCGGCAAGCGGCGCGCGACCCACAGGTCCTTGCTATCAAACAGACCCTCTACCGCACTACAGGGGAAAAGTCCTTGATTGTCCAGGCGTTACGAGAAGCCATAGACCGGGGGAAGCAAGTTACTGTTCTGATAGAGCTAAAGGCTCGCTTTGATGAAGAGTCCAACATTTACTGGGCAAGAGAACTGGAGAAAGCAGGCGCAAATGTGGTCTATGGGATGTTAGGCCTCAAAATTCATGGCAAAGCCACCCTTGTCATTCGGCGAGAAGGCAAAGCACTCCGGGGCTATGCGCATCTTAGTACAGGCAACTACAACGAGCGCACGGCTCTTATCTATACGGATATAGGATTGCTGACAGCTGACCCCGAAATCACGCGGGATTTAGCCGAACTCTTCAACTACCTTACGGGCAACTCCGGGCAAAAAGAATGGCGCCGCATCGCCGTAGCCCCTGAAAATCTGCGAGAAACCTTTCTCAGCGAGATAGAGCGTTGTATTAGTGAGCATACATCAGAAAATTCCAGCCGAATCTTGCTTGTGCTGAATGCCTTAGTAGACCCCGAGATGATAAAGGCGCTCTATGCGGCTTCTATGGCGGGAGTCAAGGTAGATTTAGTAGTGCGGGGTATTTGTTGTCTCGTGCCTGATACTCCAGCCAGTGCTAATATCCGAGTGCACAGCATTATTGGTCGGTTTTTGGAGCACTCGCGGCTTTATATCTTCCAGAGTGGGGGCAGTACGCGGGTATGGTCTGGCAGCGCCGACTGGATGCCTCGTAACTTAGACCGTCGGGTAGAAGTTGTATATCCTATTGCAGAACCCTTGGCGCATCAAGCCCTACACATCGCCGAGACCCTCCTCAAAGACACTACACATGCGTGGACTCTACGCAATGATGGGACTTATGTTCGCCGCACAGCATTAGAACCGCATCTTCCTGCCTTCTCTGCTCAAAATGAGTTCCTCAAGCAGCGCAATCTCCTCAAAGCCTAAAAGCTACCCCTTGGTAGAACACTTCTATAGCCTACAAGGGGAAGGCTATTGGAGTGGCAAACCGGCTTATTTTCTGCGTCTGGGGGGATGCGATGTAGGATGTAGCTGGTGCGATACAAAGTATAGCTGGGCGATGCATGGGTGGCAGGATTACCCTATAGAAGAAATTCTTTCGCAGGTGGGCTCGGTGCCAGCTCGCCATGTAGTGCTGACAGGAGGCGAACCCACTCTTCATTCCCTGTCGCCCCTCATAGAAACCTTACAGCAAGCGGGATATTTCGTACAGATAGAGACTTCGGGGGCTTATCCTCCGCCGGAACGGCTGCCCGATTGGATCACCTTTTCCCCCAAACGCTTCAAGCCCCCGCATCCTGCTTGGTATGCGATTGCGCACGAGCTTAAGGTCGTGATTCATGCCCGCAGTGATTTTCGTTGGGCTGAAAAGCAATATGCGCTTTGCACTGGGGCACCAGTTGCATTTTTGCAGCCAGATAGCTATCGTCCCGAAGCCCCTCAGTGGATCATAGAATATCTCCGCACGCATCCGCACTGGCGCATGAGCCTGCAAATCCATAAATACCTTTCCATACCATGAAAATAAGGATATTAGGGTGGGGACTTATGCTCTTGTGGGCACAAGGCGGCAAGCCCCCTGCTGGAGTTTCCCGCAAAGCCTACGATAAATACTTAGAAGCGGTGCGTGCCGCCCAGAATCGCCAAGAGTCCACTGCCCTCCAACTCTTAGAAGAGGTACTGCGAATAGAGCCTGAATATGAAGAGGCACTGGTATTCAAGGCAAAACTACATCTTCGGCGTCAGGATTATGGAGCGCTTTTGGAGACGGGGGGACAGCTGGAACGAACGAAAAGCATCTCACCCACAGGTAAAGCACTGGGCCTGTATTTCCAAGGGAAGGCTTACATGGCGATGGAACGCTATGACTCTGCCTATGCCGTATGGCAGCGTTTTCTACTAAATGGATATAGCCATGTGCCCAGAGCTATCCAAGAAGAAGGAGCGTTATTATATGGACAGAGTAAGCATGCTGCCGCACTCGTCAAAAAGCCCGTGCCCTTCTTTCCCCAAAATATGGGCCCAGCAGTGAATAGTGCCTATGATGATTATTTGCCCAGTCTTACGGCGGACGGGCAGAAACTCTACTTCACCTCGCGTCGTCCTTCGGGAGCTCGCCCGCCTAATCCCTTACGAGGGGGCTATGACGAGGATTTATATTGGAGCGAACGGATGGAAGGGGGAGAATGGAGTCCTGCCCGTCCGGTCGGTCCCCCTATCAACTCCCCTCAGAATGAAGGAGCCGCTTTTTTCTCCTCCGATGGGCAGTGGGCTTTCATTACGCTATGTGATAGACCCGACGGTAAAGGCTCTTGTGATATTTACTTCTCGGAGCTGAAGGGGTTAGAATGGGCCCCTCCTAAAAACCTCACCGAAATCAATACCTCTGCTTGGGAATCGCATCCTTGTTTGACCCATGATAGGCGCAGGCTATACTTTGCTTCTTCTCGGCCGGGGGGAATAGGAGGGGTAGATATATGGTATTCGGATTGGAAAGATGGAAGGTGGCAGCCGCCCGTGAATCTCGGTCGCCCTATCAATACCCCCGGCGATGAGTACAGTCCTATGATTGCCGCAGATGGACGCACGTTGTACTTCGCCTCTAACTATCACCCGGGTATGGGTGGGCAAGACCTTTTTCTCTCTTTCTTGTCAGATACAGGCTGGACAACCCCCCGCAACTTAGGCTATCCCCTCAATACACCAGCCGATGAACAGACCTTATGCTTAGATGCACGGGGAGAGATTGGGTTTATTGCATTAGAGCGAAAGGAAGGACTAGGTAAAACAGATATTTATGAGTTTCGCCTTTGGCCAGACATTCGCCCGCTGCTGCGCGCCACTTATGTAAAGGGCAAAGTATATGACGAAGAAAGTGGCAGTCCTGTGGGGGCTTTTGTAGCAGTGATAGACATAGAACGCAGGGATACTATTCGTAGCCTCACCGCCAACGAAGCCACAGGAGAATTCCTTTTCTCCCTCCCGCTGGGAAAAAGATACGGCCTCTTTGCTAAAGCGCCGGGTTATCTATTCTATAGCGGTCATTTTGACTTGTCGGAAGGTGATAGCATATATCACCTTAGGGTACCTCTGCAACGGATTAAGGCGGGAGGGCGCCTCGTATTGCGAAACATCTTCTTTGATTTTGATAAAGCTGATTTGCGTCCTGAATCGGAAGTAGAGCTACAGGAGGTGCTGCGTTTGCTCCAAGCCAACCCTACTTGGCATATCCAAATAGAAGGTCATACCGATAGCATAGGAAGTGCCGCCTATAATCTCAATCTCTCTGAGCGTAGAGCCCAAGCAGTGCGCAACTACCTCGTACAAAAAGGGATTTCAGCGCAACGCCTTATAGCTCGGGGCTTTGGGGCTACTCGGCCTGTTGCTTCTAACGCTACTGAGGCGGGCAGAGCGCTTAATCGTCGCACGGAGATTCTTTTCATTCAGTCGCGCTGAGGGGATAGCAGCGCAGCGGAATGTACTGAGCCCCTTCAGGGCGAAGAATAGACTGATACAATACCACTTCTTGGAAGGTTATAGGCATCCCTTGGCGAAGGGGCTTGGGGGTATCGGGAGGTCTATTTTTTCGCCGAGCTATAGTAATATGAGGTAAAAGCCGCTGGGGCTCTACCATTCCCAAAGCAGTATGGAGGTTTTTCACAAGCGTTTCTGCGGAGGGGTTAGGCTGAAGCCATATCCATAGCGTGTAGTCTTTCCATCCTATTTGGTAGGGCACAAGGGTGAATGAGGAATGCGAAGGGATGAGCTGTTGCAAGGTGGAGTCTATTGCGGGTACTTTTTCTTGGGGCGTTTCTCCTAAGAAGAGGAGGGTAAGGTGCCAAGACGCAGGGGGAAGCCAGCGAGCTTGGGGGGGCAGGGTAGCAGGGCGGATTGTCTGAATGAACTCTATAGCTTCAGGAGGGAGAGGTGCCGCTATAAAGAGTCGCATAAAAAAGGGAAGATGGGAGGCATACCTCTGCCCCCTATCTATTTTTCACGCTGTTTGGGCGCGCTTCCACTTTCTCGCCGCTGTCTATACACTGCTTCCAGCGCTTGCTTCCGCTGTTCAAGCTGAGCTACTTTTTCCGAGAGCTCTTGTACGGCTTGCACAAGTACGGCTGTCAGGGCCATGTAATCTATGCCGTGCAGAGAGTCCACTGTCGTTCTTACTGCTTCGGGGAATACTGCCTGTACTTCTTGCGCAATGAAGCCTATTCGTTCTGCTCCCGTATCTTTCCAGCGGTATCGTACCGGGTGCAGTGCCTCTACTATTCCTATACCTTGAGTGAGAGGGCGAACTCCCTGTTTAGCTCTCACATCTGAATAGGTGATAAACCCATATGCCCACAACTCCTGGTCGGAAGCTATATAGGCAGGTCCGCCCGCTATGCTTCCCGCTTGCACTCGGAAGCGTGGGCGACAACAACTATTTCCAGAGTTAGGAGGGTACTCCCATATTTCCCAGCCATTAGGCCATACGCCGTAGCCTCCATCAGGATCCGCCATCCAGAGTGACCATTTGGAAAAGGTAATTGAGGGATTATTCAAAGATGACAAGTTTACTAAGTGGAATGCTACATCTGCTTGCGTATTGTCACTGGGCATATGGGAGGTAGTTGCTATACCCGCATACCCGGGAAGCCCTACCGCTACGGAGTAGGGTACTTGAATATGAAGATTTATAGTGGGAGTAGCTGTTCCTATGCCTACATTCTCCTGCGCTTGAAGAGTCAGAAGGCTAAGGCTGGCAAAGATTACGCGTAAGTTTCTCATAGGACATTTATTTTTGAGATTCCTCCAGCTCTTGTTCTAAAAGATGTATCTCTCTCTCCAGTTCTCCTATCTTTTGCATGAGCTCTTGAGTAGCACGGGTCAGAAGGGAGACCATGGCTGCATAGTCTATCCCTAGGGCTTCGCCGTGATTTCGCACGGCGGCTGGGAAAATCTGCTGGACTTCCTGAGCGATAAAGCCTATTTGAGTAGTAGGGGCATTTTTCCAATAATAGAGTACTGGACGCAGAAGCTGAATCTGCCCTATAGCGCTTTCCAAAGGCTTCCTCTGGGTTTTTAGCCGTTCATCTGAGAGAGTAATATAATCATAAGCATGAAAGCGGTTTAGAGCATCTAATACGACTGGAGCTCGGGTGTAGGGGTCGGTAGGATAAGTGGTGACTATCCGAAGCCGACCCCGACAGCATGTCCCTCCCCCCCATTGATCAGGGTATTCCCATATCTCTAAGCATAGCGGTTCTACGCCATACCCTCCATCTGGGTCACCATACCACAGGTACCAGCTATATCCTATGGCAGAGTTACGTAGGTGGTAAGCAAGGATGCCTTGTTGCCCATCGGAGGGCATTGGGGCTGCTACACAGGTGCTGGAAGTATGGATATCTCCACTGCTCCCTATGCGATTATATGGCACATATACCTCTACGGTCCAATTCGGTGTGACAGTGCCGATACCTACTCTGTTTTGACTCCAGAGGAATCCCAGCGAGACCACTATAAGAATGGCTCTCATTTCTTCGGAAGATTATGCTTTTGTTGATTAACCCATGTTTCCAATGCGCCTACTCTCTCGGCGAGTTGTTGAAGGGAACGAGTGAGGACTGCCACTAAGGCTGCCATATCTACCCCTACGATCTCTTCAGATACGGAAGCAGTGGCTTCAGGCAAAACCCGGCGCACCTCTTGAGCTAAGAAGCCTACATGGGGCATAGCGCTTGTAGGCTCATCATTCCACCAGTACACTACGGGGCGGAGCTGATTTATTTTCTCTAATCCATAAGGCAAAGGTACCCACCCCTGTTTCTGAGAAGAGTCAGAGATAGTGTTGAATCCATATGCCATTACTGCGTTGTCGTCGTTTATGATTACAGGGAGGCGTGTAAAGTTTATGTTACGGGTGGGCTGTATTCTCAATCGGGGCCTGCAACAGTTGCCCGTGGGAGGATATTCCCATAACTCTAAGCTATTAGGTATGACGCCAAATCCTCCGTCAGGGTCTGCCATCCATAGCCGATAGCTGTAAGGCAAAGCCAGATTTACCCAGTGCATCGCAATAATTGCTTGCTGACCATCGCCTTCTACCATAGGGGATGCTATGCCTATTCCTGTAGTAAAAGGGTTAGCAACAGTTCGTTGCGTGGAAGACCTTACCGTGAGGTTCCAGATGGGGCTGTTTGTGCCTATGCCTACATTCTGAGACCATACAAGCAGAAGCCCACTACAAGCCCATATTCTTGAGAGCAAAAGACCTAACATAGTGCAAATGTAGTAGATTTTCCTAACTTACAAACCATCAGCCCGTAGCTTGAGCAAAGACTTTGCGCAGCAGCTCGGTAACCCGATAGCTCACATCGCGACGAATTTTCACTTCATGGTGCCCTACCTTGAGGAAAAGTCCATAAAGGGCTTTATCGGTGGTATAGGCAGCCAAATCGGTGGGTACGGAGTCGTTGGGGAAAATTTGGAGATACCATCTTGTAAGGTCAGTCCAGGCTTGCTGGGCACCGACCGTTTCTAAGGCGTGCTGGATGCGGGGCTTATAGCGATGGTATAGGGAGTCATAGGTTTTTTCTTTGAGGTGGCGAGTGGCAGCGATGCTATCGCCTTTCAGAATGCGCATTCCTTCGGTGATTGTAAGGTTCGTAATCGCATCCCGGAAAATAGGCTTGGCTTCTGCTGCTGCCTCTTCGGCGGCGCGGTTCATGCGCAATACCACATCTTCCACCAGTGCTCTGCCCCCAGGCAGAACTTCTATGGTCTGCTTGATGCGTATAGCCTGGGGCGGGAATAAAATTCGGATAAGTGAGTCGCCATAGTAGCCATTCCGCTGATTGAGATAATGCACGGCGGTATCTACACCTACTCGCAGGGCTTCTTTGAGGCCTGCAACGATTTCCTCTTCGGTAAGTCCTGGGTTAGATGAAGGCAGTTTGACTTTTTCGCAGGAAGCAAGAATGAATCCCAACAGAAGTAGAGTTGGGGTTATGATTGGTTTCATAGTTATTCGTGGATAATTTCTACGGTCTCTATAGTGGGGAAAAACCGTCGCAGCGGCTCTAAGATACCTAATCGGATGGTAGTGGGGTGGAGGTCGCAAGTACGACAGCTTCCCAGGAGGCGGATGTAGAGCACCTTTCCATCAGGACTTAGCCGCACAGGCTCAATGTCTCCTCCATCTCGCAGTAGGTGCGGGCGCAGCGGTGCTAAATACTGAGCAATATCTTCTATAGTGGGGGTCATGCGGCGGTGCTAAGCGTCTTAGCGATGGCGCGTACGACTTCGCCTGCAAGCTGCCGAAAAGCAATACCCACGGGATTTTCTTCTAACATAGCCACGGGTATGCCCTTGTCGCTATAGTGTACTACCTCTTCGGTGAGCGGAATCTGGGCCAGAAGAGGCACTCCATATTTCTGTGCCAGCATAGATCCCCCTCCTTCCCCAAATATAAGAAACTTTCGCTCAGGTAGCTCAGGGGTCCAGAAGTAAGCCATATTCTCCACGATGCCCAAGATAGGCACTTGGACTAAGGGCATGCGGAGCATGGTCAGGGCTTTTTCTACATCAGCTTGGGCTACGCGCTGCGGTGTGGTAACGAGAATAGCCCCCGTAGGACGAAACTGCTGGGCCAGCGTAAGCTGAATATCCCCCGTGCCCGGTGGCATATCCACAATGAGATAATCTAACTCCCCCCATGCAGTTTCCAGCAGCAGTTGGCGCAGGGTGTTAGAGGCCATCGGTCCTCGCCAAGGTGTGGCTTGCCCTGGCGGCACCAAGAACCCAATAGACATCACCTCAATCCCATACTTGCGTAGAGGCACGAGATAGGGTTTGCCTTCTTTCTCTTCTACCGAAGGGCGAGCCGCCTCTAAACCTAAGAGAATAGGTACGCTAGGTCCGTAAATATCAGCATCCACCAATCCCGTTCGCGCACCCTGATGAGCTAATGCCACTGCGAGATTGACTGAGATGGTAGATTTGCCTACACCCCCTTTGCCTGAACCTACCAAGACAAGATTGCGCACATTAGGAAGGGCATCAGTACTAACGCCTACGGTTTGGGCGGAGAAAGCTACTTCTATCTGCCATCCATCGCCCAATACAGGAATGAGAACCCGATGAACTTCTTCTCGGAAGTAGTCTTTAAGCGGGCAAGCAGGAGTAGTAAGCTGAAGAGTAAGAGAGAGCTTGCGGTCTTGGATATTCCATGCAAGTCCTTTGACCATGCCCGCTGATACGATATCGCGGCGCAGATCAGGGTCTATGACTTGCCTTAATGCCTCGTATAAAGAAGACTCGCTGAGAGACATTCGGGGTTATTTAGACTTTTTCTTCTCGGGAGCGGAGCCTTTCTTATCCTCTTTCTTTTCGGGCTGAGGGGTGGGTTCTTGGGCTGCTTTCTTTTTCTTCTCTTTTTTCTTAGGCTCAGAATCAGGGGCTTCGGCCTTTTCCTTAGGAGGCTTCTCAGCGGTGGGAACCGCAGGGGCCGCTTCTGGTTCGCCTGATTTATGATAACCTATCCCTAAAGAGATACGGAGGTATCCTCCGCGCAGTAGGGGCGGCTGCACCCCTTGGGGGTCTGGGGCGGGGGAAGCCTTCCATTTGCCGCCAGAAGGAGCGATAACCCCACCCAAGTCCGCTCCTACTACAAGGCAGACTCCATTACCGCCTAAGTAACGACGCACACCCACTCCCACATCAACTAAACCTAACTGCGTAGAAAACTTATGCTTATCTAAGGGGCGTACCTCGTGATTTTGTCCGAAGTAAATCGGCATGTTGAAGTAGTTTGTATAGCGCAGTTCATAAGTACCCGTCTGATACCCTACATAAGGGTAAAAGAGCCAGAGGTTTTTATTGATAGCGGCATAGCCGATTTGCCCGCCATAATGAAGTGCATAAGGGCGAGCCTGTCCTCGTTCTGTTTCCGATGCGTCAAAATGTTGGAGTTGTACCCCCCCCGACAATACTATCTTGCGCGCAATCAAAAAGTCCAGATTAGCTCCTGCCGTAGTAGCCCAGGGCACAAACTTGAAGTCTTTGCCGAGGGCATTAGCGGCTTTGAGGTCTTCTTTGAGCTTGCCGAAGCTACCGATACCTACGCCGCTATGTGGGCGCAGGTAGAGGCCCCAGCGTATCTTATCTTGGGCCCATAGCCCTGCCAGTAGCAGTAGCAGGAAAAATCGCATGAAGCAAAAGTACTACCTTTTTTCCTGCCGAAGCAGAGACGAAAACCGCTGCCGAGCTTTCTCCAGTTTAGGGGAAATCACGAAGCGGCAATACGGTTGCTCCGGATGCAGAGCGTAGTAGTTATGATGGTAGGCTTCCGCCCGATAGAAGTTCTTCAGCGGCTCTATCGCCGTTACGATTGGCGCGGGGAAAATGCCTGCCTGATCTAAGCGCTGCTTGACCTTTTCAGCTATCTCCTTTTGGGCTGGGGAATGGTAAAAAATGACGGAGCGGTACTGAGGGCCTACATCGTTGCCTTGGCGATTGGGGGTAGTAGGGTCATGAGTCAGGAAGAAATACTCCACAAGCTGTTCGTATGAAATGATTTCTGGACGGAATCGTACGCGTATGACTTCGGCATGGCCGGTTGTCTTGGTACAGACTTGTTCGTAGGAGGGGTTAGGCACATGCCCGCCCGCATACCCTGGGAAAACTGCTTCCACGCCTTTCAGCATGAGGAAAAGGGCTTCGGTACACCAGAAACATCCGCCCCCGAATGTAGCTTCTTCTAAGGTCTGCGCTTGCATAACCGCTCCTATCAACAAATACCTTAGCCTAAAGAAGAGGCGCATGGAAAGTAGTGGGATTTTCTCGGAGGGGGCGCAAAGCCTCCTCATGGAGACGCTCCTGATAGGCTAAGAGTTTGACCCGTAGGGCTTCTTCTTGTAGAGCTAAAATCCGTATGGCCAACAGGGCTGCATTTACAGCGTTATCTACGGCTACGGTAGCCACGGGAATTCCTTTAGGCATTTGGACGATGGAGAGCAAAGAATCTATGCCAGCGATAGACTGAGAAGAGCGGATAGGCACGCCTATCACTGGTAGCGGAGTGAGCGAGGCTACCATTCCAGGCAAATGCGCTGCTCCGCCAGCCGCCGCTATGATTACTTTGAGTCCTCGGGCGGCAGCCTGGCGGGCATAACTCCATAACCGATCCGGCGTACGATGCGCAGAAACTATCGTGAACTCATAAGGCACACCAAACTCATCCAATACATTTCTGGCGGCTTCCATCACCTGAGAATCACTGGCGCTGCCCATGATTATGCCTACTTGCGGTTGCATGCACCCAAAGTATGACAAATCTTCTGGCGCCGAGCCGCTATGAAATCATATACTTTATCCCGCCAGCTCAGCGGTACTTGTCCGATGAGCCAGGCTGTGAGTCGCCAGCCCCCCGCCCGCAGAATCTGCCGAACCGCTTCTGACTTAAGCCAGTATTGTCCGCTCTCCTCATATATTAGGGATTGGACGGCGAGGGGAGCTGAAGTATGCGTCTCTCCATAGGTGGCTCCTATCCAAAGTAAAGAAGGTGCTATGTATTTGTGCCCTATCTTGGCCAGCCAGCAGCACAACCGGCACTCTTTATCATAATACACGCATCCTACTACTCTCTCAGTCTTCGTCATCCTCTTCCTCTTCTTCTTTAGAGGGAGCAGTAGCTTCTTTGCCACTAAAAACCTCTATTTCTTCGCTGGCATCAAAGATGAGCTCTGATTCCAGCCACTGAAACTCAGGGTCTATAGGTATCACTCCCTCTCCCTCCATAGGTAGGGGGAGTTCCCATTCGTCTCCGAAGGTATGATCCAGTCGTAGAAGCATGAGCTTCTCGGGAGGGATTTCCAGAATAAACTCTACCCGTCGGTTTCGTGCCTTATTTTCGGGGGTGGTATTAGGGAGGAGGGGGGGCGGGGCCGTAGCCTTTCGCAGTAATCCGATCCGGTGGTAATCCCGTAGCCTGAAGCAAATACCGGCGAATGTTTTCTGCACGCATTTCAGAGAGCTTGCGATTATAGGCTGGGTCTCCAGTAGCATCCGTATGTCCCTCCACATGTAGGGTTACAAAGGGATATTTGCTAAGGAAACTAGCAATAAAGTCCAGCCTTGCATAAGACTCCGGCGGAATTTCCGCGCTGTTGGTAGGGAACTCTAAGTTCTCCAGCACATAAGGGCGCTGAAGCTGTGCGGTATTCAGGAAGATAGAATAAGTATGGTCATCTATCAGAGCCACCGTGTCAGGTATGCGGATGAGATGCGTGTCTAAAATCATAAGCTGATATTGACGATTCTGTACAAGGTGGAACTCAAAGTAGCCGTGTCTGTTAGCAAATACTGGCGTAATCTCCGTGCCTTGTGTCAGGTCTATGGCGATGATAATGCCTACCAGCGGCTGTCCTGTGAGGGAGTCTATGAGATAACCGGAGAGTTTTGTGATAGCATCGGGGCGAGCCTCCATCGGCAGCTCAAAGGAATACAAATCAAAATTCCGAGGTGATTTACGGCTAGCCCGGGCATAGTAAATCTTATTGCCCCGACCATCTATAGTGAAGTAGTATTCGTCTCCATCGGTATTGACTAAGGGCCCTAAGTTGCGTGGTTCGCTCCAAAAGCTACCATTCCAGCGGCTTTTGTAGATGTCGTAGCCGCCATAGCCCACTGGCTGCCCAGTAGAACTGAAATACAAGGTCTGATAGGCTTCGTAGAAGTAGGGGGTTACTTCATCGCCGGCGGTATTGATGATAGGGCCTAAGTTTTGCGGGGGGAGCCACTCCCCATTAGGACCTTTTCGGCTTACATAAATATCCGATTGCCCAAAGCCCGAAGGACGATTAGAGGCGAAGAAAAGTAAGCTATCGCCCAATAGGAAGGGGTGAGAGTCCCAGTACTTGGAGTTGATGTGAGGACCTAAGTTGCGAGGCTGTTGCCAGTGTCCATTTTCGTAGCGGGACTCGTAAAGGTCGCAAGAACCGTAGCCTTCGGGGGCATCGCATCGTGCGAAAATCAATAAAGTCCCCTCCGCATTCAAACAAGCAGAGCCTTCGTTATACGGACTATTGATGACATCATGGAACTTCTTGGCAGGGCGAAAGCCACTGCGTACCATATCGCGCTCTGCATAATATAAATCTTCATTTCGGATGTGATCGGGGTCTATAGCGGGGAGATAATCCTCCCGACGAGAAGTGAAAATAAGCACCCCTCCCGAAGGGTGCATGTAGGGAGCATAGTCAGGGTAGGGTGAGTTGATGTGAGGCCCCAAACTGAGTAATACACCCTTAGGGGGCTGGAGCGTATCTATCTTCTGGCGCAATCGGACGATTTTCTTATAGTATTCAAAAGGCACCCAATCGCTATGCCAGCGTTCTCGCAGACGCTTATAGGCGACTCGGACGGGAGAAGGTGGAGTGTGCATGTTGCGCAGGCATAAGCCGTACAGATACACCGCTAAAGCCGTGTCTTGGAAATATTCTCTGATTTGAGCCCAGCGCCAGATGAGTTGGAGGGAGGTGGTGTCTCGGAAGTTATGTACATTAAACTGGGAGATGTAATGGCGCAGCAGGCTATCTACCAGACGGAGGTTATCGGAGGCTTCTGCTTTTTCTAACTGGCGCAGGAGGCGCTCATTTCGGAAGGGCTTATCGCCTTGGAATAGATTGGGGAAGGAGAAGGGTTGAGCTACGCCCCATTCTTCATTCTGCTCTGAGCGCAAGTAGGTCCCCCCTATCACGCGCAGACGGGGTTGGGCACTGAGCCATATTATCCACAGCCCCGCTATGAGGATAAGGCGGGACATGTTTAGGCAAAGATAACAAATCTCTCTTTATCTTTCTTCAGAGTGAGTAACTTGAATGCTCTGCAAAGTAAGTTCTGGGGGAGCATAAGGCGGCAGAAGCGGCACTGTTTCTTTCGTAAGCGAAGCTATATCTATACCGAAGGCTGTTTCAGGTGGCAGAGAAAATCGATCTAACCACTGGTAGAGCTGGAGTGTGATACGCTCATAGAAGTTGAGCTTGGCGTCCATATTCACTAATCGGCGCACGATGAGGAATCGGAAGTCGCCAGAGATGCCCCGTTCTCTTAGATTAGGATAGGGGCTTAGGAGGTCTAATTTCTTTTGCTGCGTGAGGTAGTTGACTACCTGCCGAAATAAAACGCCCAAGCGCGGCTGTAGTTTGAATCCCACGCGAAAAATGACCTTGTAAATCCGCCCTTCTTCGTGCGGATAGATGCGGGCAGAGACCTCGTATGGCTTTTCACTGGCTGCCATATGCACAAACCAGTAGGTACGGGCTCGCTTGGGTTGGCGATATAAAATGACATGGAGCAGACGATGCTCTACTTTATTTCCGTCGGCTGAATTGCTAAGGCAGACCAGTTGCGTGGCGAAGTAAGGGATTTTCTCTTCGTTGGAGAGGGCTTTGAGCTGTTCTACGAAGCTATTGAGGTTTCGCACATCGTCTTCGTTGTATCTTCTTTTGATGCGCTCGCCTTGGAGCCAGACGCTCATCGTGAGACTTATGCCACTGCCCAGCGCCAAAGCGATCCAGCCACCCTCGGGAATTTTGTGGGAGTTAGAGTAGAGGAAAGTGCATTCTAAAGGTAGGAAGAATAGGAGCAAGAAGGGTATCGTAATGCGCATGTAGCGCTGCCGAAACCAGAAGAAGGCAGACAGGAGCAGGGTAGTTATGAGAAGAGAGACGTTGATAGATATGCCGTAGGCGGCTTCCATAGCGCTGGAGCGGCGCATCATCAGCACTATTAGAAGGACGAAGGTGAGGAGGGTCCAGTTGATGAAAGGCACATACATTTGAGAACGGGTCGTAGCCGGGTAGAGCACACGCATCCGAGGCCAGAAACCCAAGCGCGTCGCCTCACTGAAAATAGTGTAAGCGCCGGTGATGAGAGCTTGGCTGGCGATGATGGTAGCTAAGGTGGAGATTCCCACTCCGACGAAAAGCCAACCTTCAGGTAGCATGGCGAAGAAGGGTTTTTCGGCGTCGCTGAGGATAGTTCCAGTTCGGTAGTGCAGCATCCATGCACCCTGACCGAAGTAGGAACTGAGCAAGGCTACCTTGACCAGGAGCCATGCCCGCCGAATAGACCCCCTACCTACATGTCCCATATCGGCATATAAGGCTTCTACGCCTGTCACTGTAAGAAATACTGCGCCTAAGAGCCATATAGCTTCGGGTTGGCTGCGCAGCAGTTCTATCGCGTACCAAGGATTGATAGCTCGCAGGACAGATGGATATTCACTGAGCCGCCATAATCCCATGCCGCCGATAAAGAAGAACCATAGAAGCATGATAGGCCCAAAAAATCCTCCCACCCACTCCGTTCCGAACTGCTGAATCAGAAATAGCCCAATAAGAATCATCACTACGATTGGTACTGTTTGGATGCCCGGCAGATGGAGTTCTAGCCCTTCAATCGCCGAGGAGACAGAAATCGCCGGCGTGAAAATAGAGTCCGCAAATGCCATGGACGCATCTAAGATGACCAGCGGTACGATCCACGGCGCGTATCGCCGTAGCAGAGAGTACATCGCAAAGATTCCTCCTTCCCCATGATTATCGGCACGCATAACCAGCAAGATATATTTGACCGAAACAATCAGGGTAAGGCTCCAAAAAATAAGCGACAGCCCTCCTAATACGAGCGTTTCATCAATCGGTTTCTCTCTTACTAAGGCATGTAGGGCATACAGAGGAGAAGTACCTATGTCCCCAAATACAATTCCCAACGCCAGTAAAATCCCCCGCCACCCTGTGGGTAGGGAAGATTTATCTTGCATAGTCAGCTATTCCCTTCTCTTGCGAGAATTTGCTCCAGAAATCCCTCCAATACATAGGAGATTTAGAAGTGCGCTCGCTTTTTGCTGAGAGGAGGTAGAGATATCTACGGGCGCGCGTTGTAGCTACGTAGTGTAGGTTGAAGTTTTCTACGACAGAACTGACATAATACTCATCATAAATAGCGGAAAGAGCCTGTTCTTTGACAGAGGCGGATACTTTGAGGGGAAGCTCTATAGCCTCTGGAGAAGGGAAAAGGCTCAGAGTAGGGGTGAGGGCATTTTGAAGGGAGGGGGGCAGGCTGGTCCAGGATACTTTTCGCCAGGAGGGATACACCCACTTCACGGAGAAGAGGCTCCACTCTGCAAAAGGTATAATAACCGCTTCCCATGCCAGTCCCTTGGCTGCATGGATGGTATAAATAGGATATACATCCGGCTCTTCCGCTAAGGTGAAAGGAATTCGGCGTCCTTTCTCATCCCACCAGCGCAGTACTTCAGAGAGTCCATAGCTGGGATGTTGCTCCAGTAGTAAATACAGCTCAGAGAGCAACGACTTCCAGAGAGCGACGTCTTTAGAGGACAGGCGATTTTCTCTTTCCCACAGTGTATATAACTCTGCGAAGGCCTGCCAAAGCAGCCACCCTCTCAACTGCCCCCCTCCTTCTTGAGTCTGGAGGGGTTTCGGCTCTGTAGAAGTAGGAGACGTGATACGAAGGCGTTCTATCTGCGATTGCCAGGCCGAACGAAACTCAGCAGAGAACTGCTTAAGATACTGCTCTTCTACGCCTCCTACTTTGCCTGAGAGGTAGCGGAAAGTTATCTCTATGGAGGGGCAGCTTCCCAGCGTTATATCTTTGAGTTGGAGGGGATAATCAGGGAGAAGGGCTATAAGCCTGGCAGCATCGGCATGACTGCGCACTAAGAATGCAGTTTGATTGATGGGTATGGTCGCGTCCCTCAGATCGGCTAAGATTTTCTGTAGTTCTTTAGCGCGCTCGGTGTCATCCTGTACTAAGAGCGCAGTGGCTTCGCCGCTAAGATCGTCAGTGCGTGCAGGTTCTTGGGAGGCGCTTATATATAGTCTCTTGAGTGCCTCTATGGCTTGTTGCCGTCGGTCATCTTGTTTATCAGCAGAAAGGCGGTGAAAGCAGGTACTGTAGAGGTTATTATTGAAGCTGACGATAGTAGGTAAGCTGCGATAGTTTTCGTAGAGGGTTTGGGGTTCATCTGCCTCTTCGTAGAACTCCATGAGGGGATGAAAGGAGGCGCCTCGCCAAGCATAGATTGCTTGCTTAGGGTCGCCAATCAAGACGACCTTTCCTCGCCAACCGTACGGCTCGCCTTCTTCTTTCTTGCGGCTTTCTCTCGGAATGTCCTCTTTTAGATTTCGCAGCTCTTCCATTATCGGTCGGAGAATATCCCACTGGAGGGGTGCGGTATCTTGCGCTTCATCTACTAAAAGGGCGTGATAAAAGGCAGTACTCTCGGCAAGGAGCCAAGGATGATGCCATGCGACCAAGCGCACTAAGGTACTAAGGTCTTGCAGCCAAAGCCTTCTATGTGTGCGCCGATATTCTTCTAAGGTCTGGGCTACCCAGAGGAATAGCCCTCGTTCTTGAGGCGACAGAGGAAGGACGCTTGCCCATTCTCCGTGTGCATCCCAGGCATACAGATGCCTTTGTATGAGAAGCTGGAGGGGACTGCTCTCCATTTGATGTTCAAGCTCCTGCTTGATAAGGCGCAAGGGGTCTACACGCCGTGTTATTTGTTTGGCATGGGCAAGTACTTTGGCCCGCAGCACGGAGAAAAACTCAGCGTTGCCTTCTTGGCTGAGGAGAGCTTGACTGAGTTGGTCGCGCACTTCTAACATTTCCTCCTCTTCTACCACGAGGCGCTGATAAACCGCTAGCCCCAAAAGGGGTGCTACCATTTGATAAAGCTGTCGTATGAGGGCGTCTATGGTATAAGTTCGGAGGGGGGCTTGCCCTAAGATCTCCTGGCGCAGAAGTGGCAGGGATTCAGTTCCCCGTGCCGCAAGCTGCCGGAGAATACGCTGGCGAAGTTCGGCGGCTGCATTCCGAGTGAAGGTGATAGCTAATACCCCACGCCCTTTTCCCTGGAAGGCAAGGGTCAACTCCTCGCAGGCTATCTCTGCCAAACGCTGTGTCTTACCAGAGCCAGCCGAAGCCAGAATAACCTGAAGGCTCATAGCTCTTTACATAGTTGTTTGAGTACCTCTTCGGTGGGATGCGGCGTATAGCCTAATGCCTTGGCTTTCTGGACGGAGAGAGGGCTATAAGCAGGGCGAGGCGCAGTAGGCTGAAGCTCTTCCATCGTAGTGGCATAAACAAGGTCTTCCCGCAGTCCCCATGTGCGCGCAATCTTTTGTCCCAACGAATACGGCGTCTCTATGTCAGCACCTGCAATATGATAAAGCCCTTGGGCTTGTTTCTCAGCCAGCAAAAGAAGTCCCTGAGCCAAATCATTCACCCAGGTAGGTGTGCGGATTTGGTCTGCATAGAGAGGAAGCACATTCCCTGCTTGGAGTTTGTACAGTACGCGTAGGAGGATATTGTCTCGTTCTAAGGTGGGAGCTGTACCGTACACTAAGGCTGTACGGGCGATAGCCCAGCGTCCTGGATAGTTTTTCACTAAGGCTTCCGCTGCCAGTTTGCTGGCGCCATATACAGAAAGCGGGGCTTCATAATCACCCTCTATGTAAGGGCGCTGCTCTATCGGATAGCCATCATACACAAAGTCTGTAGAGACAAAGATTACATGGGCTTTTGCGCCTTTGTCTATAAGTGCCTGTAAGATATGATGGGTTGCCTGAACATTATGCTGCCAGCAGAGGGTCGGTTGTTCTTGGCATCGGTCTACCAGTGTCATCGCCGCCGAATGAATCACGACCTCGGGCTGGGCCCATTCTATTAGGTCTTGTACCTCTTCCTTTCGGGTAAGGTCCGCAGGGCGATAAAGTGCTTCGGGAATAGGGTCAGGTCCCCGAGAAGTAAGGAAAATAGCGTGCTTCTTCTGGAGTGCCTGAAAAGAGACATGATACCCCACGAGCCCTCGGGCTCCTGTGATAAGTAGTCGCACGAAGCAAACATACAAATCCTCTACTTTCGTAATAATGAGTCGGGTTCATATTATAGGGATAGGAGGGAGTGTGATGCATGCTCTTGCGCTAGAGCTGAAACGAGAGGGATATGGGGTTAGCGGTTCGGACGACCGCATAGAAGAACCCAGCTACTCTCGCCTAAAAGAGGCTGGGCTCCTTCCCGAGGCGATAGGATGGTTTCCCGAACGCATCACATCTGAACTTTCGCTGGTGATAGTAGGTATGCATGCCCGTAGTGATAATCCTGAACTCCTGCGGGCGCAAGCATTAAGCCTCCCTGTAATGGATATGCCTACCTATTTGGCAGCTCGCTCTGAACATCAGCATCGGATAGTAGTCGCTGGCAGTCATGGAAAAACTACAACTACAGCACTGCTGATTACGGCGCTACGGCGGTTGGGGATGGCTACGGATTGGCTTATTGGGGCGCAAACGGCTGAAATTCCTTCTACCTTACGGCTTTCAGGAGCGCCTACGTTTGTGTTGGAAGGGGATGAGTATCCTGCTTCCCCCCTCAATCCTCGCCCTAAGGCAGCGATTTACCGACCGCACTGGCTCATCCTTACAGGCATCGCTTGGGACCATGCAAACATCTACCCTACCCCTGAAGCTTACACAAAAGCTTTTGAGCACATTCTTCAGCAGCTTCCCAAAGCGGGGTTATGTTTCTACAACGCCAGTGATCCCTATCTCAAAGATTTAGTGGATAAGACGCTTCGGGTAGGATGGCATCGTTTTATTCCGTATCAGCCACTTCCTTACCTCAAAAAAGGGCAGCAGTGGATGGTGCGTGTAGGGCGCCGAGTCGTACCAGTACGCTTCTGGGGCAAGCATAACCTCCTGAATGTCTCGGCAGTATGGCGACTCCTTCAAGAACTATCCGTAGAAGATAAAGATTTTGCTGAGATACTCAGCACCTTTTCTCTGCCTGAAAGGCGCCAGGAGATTTGGCTTCGTAGTCCTTCTTTAGTGATAGTGCGAGATTTTGCTCATGCACCCAGTAAAGTTCAGGCTACGCTGGAGGCTATCAAAGAGACTTTCCCTAACTTGCCCCTCTTGGCGGTATTGGAGCTTCACACCCATAGTAGTTTTCTGCCTGCATTTTTGGCACAATATCGCCCAGCCCTAACGCCTGCACGTAGAGGCTGGGTTTTTGTGGAGCCGCATCGTTTGGCGGAGCGGCAAGCTGAGCTGTCTGCGCTTCAGCGCGCCTTAGATGGGAAAGTCCGATGGTTTCTGAGCCGGGATTCCCTCGTAGAAGCACTTCGCATGGAGATGAAGCGCAAGAAGGCTGCGATTGTGCTAATGTCTTCGGGGAGCATGGGAGGGCTGAGCCGGTCCGACCTGGGAATATCTGAAGGGTCGGCATAATTGTTGCTATATTTGCAGGGCGAGGGGGTGAAAGGTTTTGACAGCTGGGGGAAAGAGTGAGGCGCATGCGGGGTTGCTGTTCTCCCCTCAAAAGGGCAGGGCACCAATAAGTGCCACTCCTGCTTACGCTCTCGCTGCCTAATAGAGATTAGGTGGCCGAAGAAGGGGATGTTCTGCCTGAGACGGAACCTTCTTTCGTAGGGAAAATCAGGCTGGGGAGGAGGTAGCCTCGGCTTCCTCCGACATTCAGAGGCTCTGGAGAAGGGACGCAGTGCCTCTGCTGCGCTTCTCCGAGAAGATTTTCAGAGGCTAAGCATGTAGGGCCTCCTCAGGTACCTTAGTCTGGACGCGGGTTCAAGTCCCGCCACCTCCACGAAGTGCGGTTCGTACTGATAGGGCTGTGGGTTCTTGCTTTAGGGGTGGGGTATGGACTATCTATGGATAGTCCGTGTCTTTTGTGTGTGCCTGATTGGAAGGGACATTGGCTTGGGACGGATCCGTTGGGCAGGGATATTGCTGTGCGGCTATTGCGTGGTTGGAGCGCAAGCATCGCCGTAGGAGCGATAGCAGCCCTATTGAGCCTGCTATTAGGCACCTTTATGGGTTTAGCCCTCCTTCGGGCGGTGCCTTGGTTGGAAACCTCCTTGCAGGCAGTTATTCAGGCAATATGGGTAGTACCTTCCCTCCTCTGGGCTAGCTTACTTTCGTTTGTGGGGGGAAAAAACATATGGACGCTCCTCTTAGCGATAGGACTAAGCACATGGACAGAAACCGCCAGGATGGTGCGCGTGGCAGCCCAGCGGCTCTATGCCATGCCCTTTGCGGAAGCGGCTCGCGCACTCGGCTTGTCGTCAGGGCGTATCTTCTGGAAGCATCTCCTACCCAATCTCTCCCCCATCCTACGGGTTCAATTTTTTCAAATCTATGCCACCGCGGTAGCTATGGAGGCAGGACTGGGTTTTGTGGGGCTTGCGCCGGGCGCACCGTATGTAAGCTTAGGGGGTACTCTATTTGAAGGGCTTCAGTGGATCACCTTGCCCCAAGGAGCCCTCCAAGCCTTATTGGCAGCCGCCTTGCTCACTGGCACGTTATTTGCACTATATTTGTATTCCTGAATGCTGCCCGTATGAGTACTATTCTCTCCGAAGCACCTTTGGGTAGCTTTGCCCACCAACTGATACGCGAACTTGAAGTGCGTCGCGGGGAGGCAGAAGCTCTGCAAGAGGTCGTACGCCTCTTGGCCCCTCGCGTGCGCGACTCGGCTCTTTTGGTCTCTGTGGCTTCCATCCTCCGTAGTCGCTTCGGTGTAGAGCGCCTCGCCTATATCCATAAATTCACCCCCAACAATCAACCAAAACTCGCCTACTTCCATAATTTTCCCAGCATATCTCAGCAAGCTATTGCTGAAGCCACCTCTTACGAAACTACCAGCGTCCCTGCGCCCGATAGCTTCCTGCACAAAATGGGGGTAGAGATTATCATGCCTTTAGGACGGTATGTAGGACCTAACCTCAAAGTCAGAATAGTTCAGCCGCAAGCATGGTGGCTTCTGGGTCGTTTCGCCGATACTGAAGAAGAGAAAGCCAGTGATCTTCTATACTTAGAGATTATTGGCATGCTGATTACCGTGTATTTAGAGAATGCCTTCAATCAAGAGCAGCATCAACAAGCTGAGATCATTAGGCTGCGCCAACGAGCCCTGGAGCAAGAGATAGCGCTGGCATCTCGTATCCAGCGCCGTCTCCTCTCCACAGCCAATCCCCTGATACACGAGAGACTGGAAATATCTACTTTTCACTTGCCTCATCGGGGGGTAGGTGGAGATTTGTTTGACTTCATACGCCTGAATGATAAAAGTATCTTACTGTTCATCGGAGATGTTTCAGGAAAAGGACTATCTGCCGCTTTAGTTATGTCTAACCTACAGGGACAAATCCGCACCCTGGCCGAACTGAACATCCCTTTGCCTAAACTCCTATCACAGTTGCACCGGCGGCTCCAACAGTTATACGGCGAGGAAGAAGGCTTCGTAACGCTCTTTCTGGGCGTGCTCAGCTTAGAGGGCGAACATGCGCGACTTACTTACCTCAACGCAGGACATCCTCCGCTTTTCCTGCTCAGTCAAAAAAATCTGGCTTCCCTCCCCGCCACTATGCCTATGATAGGCAGTGAGATACTCAGTGAGGAGATTATAGAGAGCTTCTCTCCCGCTCAAATCACCCTACATCCTAAAGATATTCTCTTTGCTTATACGGATGGGCTGGTAGAGCAGCCCAATCCCCAAGGTGAGCTTCTTAGCATAGAGCGAGTCTCCGAATATATTTCCCATCTGAACCCCAGTTCTTCACAAGAACTCCTTGACTATGTGAAGAGGTTATGGGAGAATCATCGGGGTGAAGTCTCCCAAGAGGATGACATAAGTCTCATAACATGCCGACTACTCTAAATGCAGATACACTCGCTCGCATTTCCTTCCCAATAGAAGGAGAGAACTTACCCGCTCCTTCTGTGTCGGCTATCCTGCATGCGTTTCCGTATGTGTGGATTCAGTTTTTACGACATTTAGGCTGCATTTACTGCAAGGGGCTTGTACAAGATATCCGTGCCTTTATGGAGTCTTGGAACCAGGAGCCTCGCCCTTTTCTGCTTTTTGTTCATCCCAATACGCTGGAAGAAGGGAGGAAATTCTTTGCCCAGTTTTATGGGGGGGCTGCCCACATAGCTGACCCTGAGCAGAAGCTCTATCGTATCTTTGGTGTCAAGCGAACCAACCTGCTCCGAGAGATGCTATCTCAGAATTTCTTCCGGCTATATACCTTACTACGCCGTGGGCTGCGAAACGAAAAACCCACAGCGGATCCGTGGATTCTCCACGCCAGTTTTCTCTTCCATCATGGCAAACTCGTTTGGCACTACTATGCAAAATCCCTCGGCGATGTCCCCCAGTGGAGAGTTGCTTAGCTTTCTTATTCCCGTAGCTTTAGATCACGCTAACGAGAAGGAGATAATTCTTAGTCTGCACCACCTTGTCCAGGGGCTGCCACATATGCCGCGCTTTCACTTTTATCATGTTATTGCCCCGGAGCACATCAAGCTGGCCCCCCGTTCGGGTGAAAGCTTCCTCAAGCAGTTAGAAGAAACCCGCATCCGAGCCGAAGCTCAACTCTCCGAGTATGTCCAGGCTCTCAGGCAGGAGCTTGCAAGCGGTGTGCAGATAGATTTCTGGATAGAGAGCCGAGAAGTAGCCGCCCCCGCCGAACAAATCACGGAATACCTCCAACAACACCCCTTTTCGCTGGTCATAGTAACTTTCCATAATCAAAGGCGATGGGAGAAGTTTTTCGGTCTCACAGCTATATGGGATATTCTGGAGAGCTCTTCTGTGCCTGTTTTGCTTTTAGCTGCGCCGCTCTTGATTCCCCCTAAACGCATCCTATGGCTAACGCACATGCATGAGGATGAGTTCTCCAAGCTGCACCACCTTATCCCCCTTGTGCGCTCTCTCAAGGCAACCTTGTACTGTGCAAAGATTAACACACCGCAACAGTTCTACACTCACAGAACCTTTCAACGCTACCTGCTCAACATGTGCGATTATATCATAGAGAATGTGGACCCTGACTTTATACCAGAAGAATGTTTGCTGTATGCGGACAAGGATTTAGTGGAAGGGGCCATTCATGCCGCGCAAGACTTTCTTATGGATATCGTGGCGCTAAACGCCAGTACAGAAGGTGTAGAAGAGAAGTTTCTGGATCGCATCCTTAGTGAAAAAATTCCTGTTCTCATTCTGAAATGAGGGTGGATACCTGGTTTATCACGGGTGCCAGTCGGGGAATAGGACGAGCCATAGCTCAGGTTGTTCTTCAAGCGGGGCATAGGGTAGTCCTTACGGCGCGTCGCCCTGCTTCGGTGGAGGACTTGACTCGGGCTTTTCCCGAACAGACACTCGCCCTACCCTTAGATGTAAATGAGGAATCTCAGGTTCGCTATACGATTCGTCGGGCGGTAGAAGCAGGCTTCGTTCCCAGTGTCGTCGTCAATAACGCTGGCTACGGGTTAGTTGGTGCCTTAGAAGAGCTAACGCCAGAATCTATCCTAAGACAAATCCAGACTAATCTCTTGGGGGTCATTTGGGTATGCCAAGCTACTTTGCCCTACCTGCGCAGTCAGAAAAGGGGCTTTATCTTTAATATCTCTTCTATTGCGGGATACTTCGGCTTCAAGGGCGCTACGTTGTATAATGCGACGAAGTTTGCAGTTACAGGGCTTTCAGAAGCGTTAGCACAGGAGGTAGCTCCATGGGGTATTTATGTGTGTAGTGTCGCGCCGGGTCCTTATCGCACGGATTGGGCGGGTTCTTCTCTGGATAAAGCACCTTCTTTACAGAGTTTAGACCCGCATAGCCCTTACTACGACTTACATGCGCTTATGGCAGAGCGGTACGCCCAAATGGATGGACAGCAGCCCGGTGAACCTACGCATATTGGACAAGTCCTCCTTTCGTGTGTGCAAATGGGCTGGGCCCCTAAGCATCTCATCTTAGGGGATGAAGCTCGGCAGACCTGGGAGAAATACTACCTTCTAAGAGAATTTCCTGAGCTTCAGTTTGTGGGGCATAGCGAACGAGCGCCTCGCCCTGCATGATAGAACCTTTACCTCTCTGGACGTACCGAGAACACCCTCAGGTCGTGCCCATGCGAGATGCGCTCACCCCTGACAAAATCCATACTCTCCGTGCCAATCGCTTGAGCGCTATTCACCTGAGCCTACCCCTCTCCCCCCAAGCTGCCCTGGAAACATGGCACCAATGGCTACAAGAGGGCATTCTTTTGCCAGACCCTTTGCCAGCATTCTATGCATATAGTCAAACCTTTTATCCCTCTGGCTCGCATCGCTCCCACCTGCGAAGGATAGGGATTATAGCGGGCATACCTGCTGATGCCCCAATCCTACCCCATGAAAGTATCCTTCCTGAACGAGCCACAGGAATACAACATCTACTGGAGCAGTTCCCCATACAAGCTGCCCCCGTCCATTTATTAGTAGAGGAAGCGGCATGGGAAGCGATTCTACCGTTACTCAAGGATTATTTAGTATGTCCGCTTTTTTCGTATAGCAGTTCCGATGGGGTGATGCATCAGTGGGTTCCTATTCATCATCAAGGGCACCAGACACAAATCCGAAAAGCCTTAGCTAAGGGCAAGTTTTATATTGCTGATGGGCACCATCGCTGGGCGGGGGTCAAGCAGAGCAAAGTACCCTTTCTGCTGAGCTATCTGACACCGCTTCAAGATACGGCTTTAGTTATTGCACCCTTTCACCGATTAGTTCGTACGGTGGAGTCGCCTTTGAGAGGTATGGAGGAGTTTTTTGCGTTTCGTCCTTCGGTGGCGAAGGTGCCGCTATCTCAGGAGATTCGGGGGCTGAGGCATGCGATTGGCATTATTTCTCCCGAGCGTAAGACTTATACGGCTCGGCTGCGACCTTGTTTTTGGCATCTCTTGGCGGAAGCACCTTTGGCTTACTGGCTGCACCAGTGGGTTTTAGCGCCTCTCCAAGCACCGGTGGAATACATGCCTGACGCAGCTTCCGTAGCCGAAGCAGCCCTCCTGGGCGAAGGCTGGGCTTTTATTTTGCCTGAGGTGGATATTCGCTATGTGAAGCAGGCGGCTATCACGGGACAGCCCCTTCCTCCGAAAACTACCTACTTCTTCCCGAAGGTAGTAAGTGGTATGGTTTTTTACTATGCGGGTGATTCTCGCTTCGGCGTCTCCACGGCGTAAGGAGCTTTTAGAGCGGCTGGGCTGGTCAGTGGAAATCCGCCCTACTCATGCAGAGGAGACTTTGACTCCTGGTTTGTCCCCAGCCCAGCAAGCGATGACCTTGGCAGCCCGGAAAGCAGCTCCCTTGTTGCCCTCTCAGAAGCCAGATGAAGTTATTCTCAGTGCAGATACCTTGGTAGTGCATGCAGGCGAAATCCTCGGCAAACCCCGCGACTTAGACGAAGCTCGTCAATTCCTTCATCGGCTCTCAGACAGTTGGCATAATGTATATACTGGCGTGGGAGTCTTCACCTACGAACGATCATGGCTTTTCTATGAAGAAACCGCTGTGCGTTTCCATCCCCTCCCTCCTGAGCTCATAGAAATCTACCTTCAACGCTACCCCCCTTTGGATAAAGCAGGGGCTTATGGCGCCCAAGACCTAATAGGTCTGGTAGGCATCGCCGAAATCCGAGGAGACTTCTACAACGTCATGGGACTGCCTGTTCAGAGGCTCATGCGATTTTGGTATCAAGTTTGGAGTCAAATCATCCCTTGCTGAACGCTAAAATTAGTACCTTCGTTTGTCTGTGAGGAGCAAGTCATGGCTATGTATTGCTCTCTTAGGGATGACGCCCCTGTGGTCGCAAAGCCGCAGGGACCTGGACTCGTTAAATGCCCTCGTGCAAAAAACTAAAATATCCGACACCCTTCGTCTGCAGGCTTACTTAGAACTCTCTAAGCAATATCTCAATATCAGTGAGTATCAAGCGCTGGAGTATGCGAAGAAAGCCTTTGCAATAGCTCAGAAACTCAAGGATACGCGCCGTCAGGTCTTGAGTCTGTATTATCAGGCTTCGGCGCTTTACTATCAGAAATCCTATGATTTGGCTTTTAAGCTCTTAGAGGAAGCGGAGAATCTAATGCCCTCCTCTCGTCGTGATACGCCGATTACGGTCCAGATTCTCAGTCTTAAGGCGAGTTTGATTGAGGATGCTGCGCGCAACCCAATACAAGCTCGGGAAAACTATGAATTAGCGCTCCAGCTTGCGCGTGAGACTAAGCGAGAGCCGCTGATTATTATGACGCTGACTAATCTATCAGAGTTTTATATCCGCATCAACTTATACGGCTTAGCTGAGGATATTATTCAGGAAGCGGTGAGTCGGGCAGAGAAGCTAGGCGCTGCGGAGTACTTGCGCAATACACTCAAGGTTCTGTTTATGTTGCGTTTAGAGCAGGGACGTATAGAGGAGGCGCTGAGCATACAGCGCCGAATCATAGATATAGCTCGCAAAGCTGGGATTCAAGAGTGGCTTCGGGAAGCCTATGGATTTGCTATTGCAAAGGCTATTCAGGCGCGTTTGCCAGTGGACGACTCTCTCTTGAATAAGGCTCGGCAGGAGATTCAGGACTCTTTGGAGTTAGCGCGTCTCTTGAACTGGGTAGCTGCTGAGGGATATTTCCAAGTGAGTAGGTACGCCCCTGCAAAAGACCTATACCAAACCGCCCTCTCCATCGCCCAACGAAAACAAGACTCACTGCTCATCATGCGGGTTCTCATCAATCTCGCTAACCTATACAATAAGCAATCGCTGCATCCACAGGCGATGGAGCTTCTGTTGAAGGCGCGTCAGATTTGTGAAGAGCGCAATGATTCTACACGCCTTCCCATGGTGCTGAATGCTATCGGAGAAATTCACTTTGAGCAGGGTGAGTGGCAAAAATCCCTTGAGCTCTTCAGTGAAGCGGCTTATTATGCAAATCTTGTGCAGGAAGACATCAACTTTCCCTACAAGGTAGCTACTAACTTAGCGAATGCTCATGGCAAACTGGGCAATCCAGAAGCGGCTCGGAACCTGTATTATGAATCAGCTCTCTTAGCTCAGGAAAATGAAGATTGGGCTTCAGCCGCTAAGGCCCTTCTCAATCGCGCTCGCTTTGAGTTAGAGCAAGGGCAGCAGGATTCTGCTTTGAAGTTTGTATTAGAAGCGCGCCGTTATACTCAGAAAAGTCGCGATCCTCTGGTGATTGCATATGTGAATCTATTATGGGGCGAGCTTCTGGAAAGGAAGGGGGATTGGAATGGGGCTATTCGCGCCTACGAAGAAGCCCGAGAGATTACGGAGCCCTTGGAAATGCATGATGTGCTGGCAGCCATTTATGAGCGCCTTATTTTTCTCTACGGGAAGCAAAAGCGCTATGATTTAGCCTATCGTCTCGTAGGTCATCTCTTGGCTTCTCTTCAAAAAATCAACGAACAGCAATCTAAGAGCGAGATTACTCGCATGGAAATGGAGTATCTCCATCAGAAGGAGAAGAAAATTCAAGAGCAGCAGTTAGAAGAAGAAAAACTCAGGGCAGAAAAGGCTAAGCAGGTAAGTATTATTATTACTATTGGCGCTATAATCGTAGTTATCTCTATAGCGGCTGTGGCTTTTGTGCTTTATCGGGCTAACCGGCGAGAACGCATCATTAATGCCCAGCTTGCTGAGCGTAATCAGCTCATAGAAGAGCAAAAGAACCTCCTCATGGAGCAAAAAGATGCGCTGGAACGCGCCAAGAAAGATATAGAGGAAAGTATCCAGTATGCTCGGCGGATTCAGATGGCTATTCTGCCTGACTTGACTCCTTTTCATGAGCGGTTTTCGGAGGGATTTGTATTGTATTTACCCAGAGATGTGGTTAGTGGAGATTTCTACTACTTTTATCCGCTTTCTCCTACGCTAAGCTTAGTGGCGGTGGCGGATTGTACGGGGCATGGAGTACCGGGGGCATTCATGAGTATGATAGGTACGACCTTACTCAATCGCCTCGCACAGGAAGAAGGTCCCAAAGATCCTGCCTTTCTTTTGCAGCGTTTAGACGAGGAACTGCGGCACACCCTGCATCATCATAGCATGAGCCAACAACAAATCAAAGATGGCATGGACATCGCTCTATGTCTTATAGACCAGCAGACACATATGCTTCACTTCGCTGGGGCGCGACGCCCTCTCTTCATTTTCACCCCAGAAGGGGAGTTCGTAGAACTCAAAGGTTCTCGGCGAAGTATAGGGGGCGATATGATTCAAAAGGACATTCCTTTTGAGACCACTGCTTTCTCGCTCAAGCCTAACCTAAGCTTTTACTTGTTCTCAGACGGGATTGTGGATCAGTTTGGCTGGGAAGAAGTACCAGGACAGCCGCCCCGCCGAACCAAGCTCATGAGTCGTCGTCTCAAGGAATTGCTTGCTTCTATTCGTTTCCAGTCTGCCCCCCAGCAAAGAGACCATATAGGCAGGTTCATAGAAGACTGGCGCAAGGATATACCGCAATTAGATGACATATGCATTATCGGGGTGCGATACTCGGGGTAATCGCATGGTCTATCCTTCATGCGCAGGTGAAGTATAGCAATGAATTTCTGAAAATAGGTGTAGGTGCTCGAGCGGCAGGCTTAGGTAATGCCCAGAGTGCCAGTGTCGCAGATGCCAGTGCTTCTTACTGGAATCCCGCCGCCCTCGTGAGCATACCTTCGTATCCCCAGCTTTTCTTCATGCATAGTGAGTATTTCGCTGGCGTAGTGAAATATGATTATGGTGCTATCGCTTTCCCGATTGCTACAGAGAGGAGGTTAGGTATTGGGTTTCTTCGCATGGGCATAGATGATATACCCAATACCCTCCGATTTTATGATGGAGCGAGCTATGATTTTGCGCGTATCACTCGTTTTTCCATAGCAGACATGGCGCTATGGCTCTCCTATGCCCAGCCTCTCCGAGATACTACCTTGAGCATAGGAGGCTCTATCAAAGTGATACATAGAGTATTAGGTCCTTTTGCCACGGCATGGGGCTTTGGGGTGGATGCAGGCGTACTGTATCGCCGAGGTCCATGGCGTCTCGCCCTTGCGGTCTATGATGCTTCCTCTACCTTCAACGCCTGGAGCTTCAATACCGAAACCTTTGAAGAAGCCTTCATCCTCACAGGCAATGCCATTCCTCAGAACTCTATAGAATGGACGCGCCCCTCGCTGCGCATGGGATTAGCTTTCTATGCCTGGCGAGATAAGCGATTTTCTCTTATGCCTACTTTAGACCTTGTAACTTTCACAGATGGGCAGCGTAATACCCTGCTCTCTGGAAAGCCCTTCAGTGCCGATTTAGCCACAGGTATGGAACTTCGCTACAAACACTGGGCAGCCCTTCGCATAGGCGCCACAACCTTCCAGCGCCAGCGCCGCTGGGACGGTAGAAGTTATCTTACTTTTTATCCTACGGCGGGCATAGGTATTAAAGTTTGGCACTTTAGAGTGGATTATGCGCTGGCAAACTTTACTGGTTTCTCTCAAAATATGTATGCTCATCTCGTTTCGGTGGCTCTGGACTTACCGCCTTCCCTAACTCGGGCTATTTTCACTAAGGGCGACTAACCCGAACTGTGAGAGGCTCAAGGTACACTTCTGCACATCCATACTTAAGCCCCACGATGGCTTGCACTATGTAGGTACCCGGAGTTCCAAAGGTATGTTGTACCTCTTTACCCTCGGCTCTCGTACCATCTCCGAAATCCCAGCTTACATGAGCCAGTTCGTAGCCTGGACGAGTCTCCACCCAAAAGCTCACTGCACTGCCAGCTCGTTCTTTAGCAGTAGCACTGGTGCGGGCCTGAAGAGGAAGCTCGCTGCAGGGTACGGCTTCTAACACGACTACCCAAGCATCTCCCTGCTGCGAAGAAGAAAGGGTATTCTGTTTAGCAGCGATGATGATAGAAAAAGGAGGCTTACTGAGGAGAGCCACCCCTTCCTCCGCATAAGGACCGCCTAAACCCCGCTCCCATAGAATTTTTCCTTCTGCGGAGAGAGCCGATAGCCAAATATCTCGGTCTCCCCGCTGTTCTGGGGAAACTAGTTTATCTCCGTATTGCCACCCTAACACATGTAAAATCTCAGGATGAGCACCCGAAGCGACACTGAAGATTTCGCCCGTGAGGCCGTTATCAGGCCATGTTTGTTCCCAGACTATGCGTCCTTCAGGGCTGGCACACAAGAAACTCCACTGCCCTTCTCTTTGTCCGCCTATCCATATCCGCCCATCTTCCGAAGTGCTAAGAGCTCGCAACCGAGAAGGGAAACGAAAACTTTGAAGATGGATTCGCCAATATACTTGCCCCCAAGCGTCTATTCCCGCCAGAAAGGGAATATACCTCTGTTCGCCCAGACACGCCAAGTAGGTGGAGTTAGGAACGGGACGAATCTTAGTAATAAGGCTCTGGGGATGCCCCCAGAGGCGTTTCTGGAGGATTTCGCCGTCTTGGGCTCTCAGGAGGAAAAGCACCCCCTGCATCCCCATAAGGGAATCTTCCCAGGTAACACCCCCTACGATAAGAGTGCGATAACTCGTAACAACGAGTGTATGGCTCATATCTATGCGAGGACTGCCCCATCGGCGCTGCCAGAGCATGCGTCCCGTGCTTTTTTCTACGGCACCTACCCAGAAGTCTGAGCGCCGCTCTACGGGTAGCTCTTCGGGATGCGACAGCGCCGAACCGCTACTACCGCAAAAATATAATACTGAATCCCGCACGGCTATATCTTCTATTCGGTCAGGGCCTAATCCACCTGGATGAATTTGCCAAAGTATGTTGCCTTCCTGTGTAGAACAAACTAACCATCCATCGCTTAGAGAGAAGGATTTCTCCTGTGCATAGCCTCCTATATAAAGAAAGCCTTCTCCATCCTGGATAGCGCAGAGTGGAACTTCATGCAGGGGAGAACCTATGAAGAAATGACGAGCTTTTTTGAGATAGTACCCTTGCGCCAGTACGAAGGAAGCCCAAGCAAGCATACCTAAGGCGAGCCTCACTGCCGCAAAACTACGATAGCTTTGGGGTAAGGATGCAGGTGATTATGACACTGATGGCTCATCCGGATGATGCAGAGCTGAGCTGCGGAGGGAGCTTATTGCGCTGGCGAGAAGAAGGGGCTACGATTGTTATGGTAGAGCTTACGGCGGGACAGTTGGGCACGAGGGGTACCCCCGCGCTCCGATACCAGGAAGCCCAAACCGCCGCTCGGTTCTTGCGTCCTGTCGCTCGGGTGTGTTTGGGATGGGAAGATGGATTCTTTGAAGAGACTAAGCAGACGCTACTCACTCTAATAGAAGTGATTCGCCAATACCGACCGCTCATCCTGATTACGAATGCCCTTAGGGATAGACACCCTGACCATGGAAGGGCAGCTCGGCTGGTAGAACGAGCCGCTTTCTTGAGCGGACTGCGCAAAATCTCTACAGCCTATCCACCTTACCGTCCTCCTTTTCTCTGGTTTGCCATCCAGGACTGGTGGCAGATGCCTTCTTTCGTAGTGGATATAACGCCTTATTGGCAAGGCAAGCTCGCCCTCATCCATGCTTACCAGAGTCAGTTTTTCTACCAGCCGGGCGGGCAGGACCCACCCTCTTATCTCACGCGCGCGGACTTTTTTCCCCACTTAGAGGCCCGAGCCCGAGAAATGGGGCACTTCATCGGGGCTACCTATGGAGAAGGTTTCATAACTCGTCAGCCCATTCCTCTCTCCTCTTTTCGTCAGCTTATCCATGTGCATTAGCTCTTTCCCCATCCACAATTTCCACACCTACCTTTATACCCATTAGAAGAAAGAGGTAGGGGAGTTTCGTTAAGTTTGACATATGGCTAAAACCGCAGCCTACACTTTCGGCAATCGGCAGTTCATCTTAGACGTAGAGAAAGCAGAGCAAGCCATCGCTGAGAAGCGCGTCATTAATGGACGCATTACGATGGCATTCAACCTCCTCCCCCTCAAATATCCATGGGCCTACGACCTCTATCGCACGATGAAAGCTAATCACTGGGAGCCCGAAGATATTCCCATGCATAAAGATGCCGCCCAGTGGAAAAGCAAAGAAATCACAGACTTGGAGCGCTGGATTATTCGCATGGCGGTAGGCTATTTCTCGGCAGCAGAAGGTATTGTGGGAGACAATATCATTCATGTAGTGCGAGAACTCGTAACCGCCAGCGAACTCAAACTCGTACTGGGACGACACGCCCACGAAGAAAATGTCCATGCCGATTCCCTCTTGTATATGATTGCTTCGCTGGGCATAGACCCTTACGAATGTGAAGCGATGTTCGTGGATGTTCCTACTATCCGCGCCAAGAATGCCTTCGTAACGCGCATATCCCGAGCTCTGCGCCGAGACTTAGACTTGACTCGCACCGAGAATAAACAACTCCTTGCCCAAAATATCTTCACTTTCGGGCTCGTCATGGAGGGAACGCAGTTCTATGGGCTCTTTGGAATGGTACTCAGTCTCTATCGGCAAGGTAAGTTCCCTGGCATAGGGCAAATGTTCCGCTATACCCTGCGCGATGAAAGTAATCACATAGAACTTTTCCGGCGACTACTTTTGGAGCTGGTGCATGAGAATCCTGACGTCTGGACGCCTGAGTTTCAGCAGAAGCTGAGAGATATTATGGCAGAGGGCGTTCAGTTAGAAGAAGAGTTTATTCAAGATACGCTGTCGTTACCTGCGGTTGGGCTCAAAACCGAGGAATTCATAGAATACATTCGGTATATTGCTAATCGCAGGCTCCAGAGTGTAGGGTTAGAACCGCTTTTCCCAGGGGCGCACAATACCTTGCCTTGGCTGGCAGAACTGATGGATATTCGGAAGGAACAGAATTTCTTTGAGGGGCGGGTTACGGAATATCGCAAGGCTTCGGCATTAGTACCGGTGAGTGATGATGAGTTGTGAGGGGGCTGCGGCCGCCGCCCCCGCGCGG
>JANWZJ010000080.1 GCA_025054525.1 Bacteroidia bacterium
CCCTCAATTTGTCAGCGAAAACCGAAACTGCACCCCCACCGCCGTAAATGAAGTAGGAAAAGCATTAGAAAGCAACGGGCGATTACGCGTATGCTCTATATAAGCCCGTACAGTAAGCTGGGTGCTCACATTGTAGTCTATCGCAGGCTTAACTGTGAAAGAACGCGTACCTCCTACCGGCTGAACAAATCCAGGGTTATCTATCTGCTGATTTTGATTGATTAAACTGCGATAAGTTATCTCCACTCGGAAAGTAGTAGCGTTTCGCAATTCAAACGTTCGGCCAAAGAGGCTAAAAGGCTTAAAGAAGTTTTCCCTTCGCCAGTTCCATACCACGCTTACTTCAGT
The DNA here is from genome assembly GCA_025054525.1 of Bacteroidia bacterium. Lineage (GTDB taxonomy): Bacteria > Bacteroidota > Bacteroidia > SpSt-205 > SpSt-205 > SpSt-205. The sequence continues at coordinate 349 of JANWZJ010000080.1, forward strand.
ATTGCGATTCTGGTTGAGCTGAAGCGCCCCAACATTCAGGGTGATGGTGCGAGTGCGACGCAGTTCTATGGTAGTACTCATGCCATTTTTCCAAGAGACATTCAGTCCTGCCAGAGGAGAAAAGCTCTCCTGCAGACTAACTGCATTAATGACGTAGATAGGCTCAAAGTTATACACAATCAGCCCAGGCAAGGTATCTAACGGGCTCTGAATAGGACGAGGGGTATCAGAGATGCCGTCATTATTTAGGTCGTTTGCGCGGAGATTGAGGGTGTAGTTGAGTGTATAGGTGGAGCGGTAGCCATGATTGAGGGAGGCACTGCGAAAGTTCTCTTGAAAGAAGGGAATTTTCATAAGCCCTGAATAGGTGACGTTCCACTGGGGGAAAGGTACTCGGAAGAAGGGGGTGAGGGGCATGCGCTTAGGGTTATACGGGCCGTAAGCGCTGAGGAAGGAAAGCACGAGTACATCTTGCTGGGAGCCGGTATAGCCGTTCCAGTAATCCCGGCGGGTCAGCGTTGCATGAGGACCGAGAGTCATTTCATAGAGGGGATTTGCCAGGCGCAGGCGCTGAGAGAGAATGTAGCGGTATTCTCCTTCTAATCTCTCATAAGAGCGGTCGCGTTTGCCGCTAAGTGCCAGGGCAGGCGTGAAAAAACTCATGCTAAGACTTCCCTGCGCGCTGCGATTACTGAGGGAGAAATCCTGTTGGGTCGTGTCCCAGCTAAAGAGTCCGCCTTGCGTGAGGGATTGATTGCGCATGGCTGTGAGGTCTATGCGTAGGTCCGAAATGGGAGTCAGTGAGGTACGAATGCTAAGTTGGGTACTTTGGGTCTGCTGGAAAGGCAAAGTAAAACGGGGATTACGGGTAATCCAGCCTCGCTGAGCAGCATCACGAAGCCATCCACCCTGGAGGTTAGGCTGAGCGCCCGCGATAAAGTCCCATCCAGGCGCTTGAGATACTCTGCCTGACACCGTGTCCCGATAGTCCCAAGCTAATCCTAAGTCAGCCGGCACAGGCATAAAGCCCGGCAAAGTCGTGCTACGCTGGCGTGTGTAAGTAACATCTACATTCTGAATACTGAGAATAAGCTGCCCTATCGTCCTTCCAATCCTTCGCAAGGCTATGTATGGATCATCGCCTTCTTTACGAGAAGAGTCCGCTTGAGAAATAAGATTTTTCTTGGGGGGTGGTGTGAGGAGTTTATCTATGAACTTTATCTTTTTGTACAAACTGGAAAGCTGGAAAGAGCCAGAAAACTGAATGTTTTGATTATTGCCAATAGTATTGCCAAAAGATTCCTGCCCTAAGGCAGCAGTCTGCCAACGATAATCTGCCCCGTAGGTAATACTGCTATTGATCCAATCAGTCCATGGGAGTTTATTGAAGGGAAGGCGATAAGTAGCCGTGATATTTTGCTGGAAAGTGAGGGTTCGTCCAAAGTTGATGCGATGATATTTACCTCGGGCTGGGTCTTTCCCGATGCTGAAAAAGTTGTGCCAAAGCGTATCTCGCTTTTCGGGGGTATTGATAGGGCCGGTAGGTTCATCTACACGGGCTTGGGCATTCGCTGTATAGTTTAGACTCAGGGACGGGGTAAGCGCCCACTGCAAAGCATACTGCCGATTGATAAGGAAGTTCTGATAGTAGGTAGGACGAACAGGGGGCCCTCCATTCACAGCTCGCAAGAACTGCTCTTGGTACTGGCGATTCCCTTCTATGCGCCAGCTCACCTGCGTAGGTAGGTAACTGATACTGAAATCTCGCAAGAGCCTACCACTATTCTGACCAAAGGGTTTAAGGGGCTTCACCTGAAAGCTATGGTTGTAAGCTATACCCCCTACATACTGCTGATTGAGCTGGCTTTGAATTTGGGGATTACGACTATAAGTCTCATTATATCCGTAGCTAAAAGTGAAGTTTTGAATATGCCAGAAGCGCTTTTTTGCATCGGATTTGCGATATAGCTTACGTACTCCTGCGAAATTATAGCTGTAGGTACGAGAATAAGAATTGAGAATTCGCTCCAAACTATCTCGCTGAGACGGAGTGCCCACCGCTTCTAAGCGAGTACGACTCAATACATCGGGATCATACGGGCTGTAGAGAGGACGAGTAAAGCTCTCCCCATAAGTGAAAAATGCAGGAATCTCCACAGCAGCTGCTCGAGGAAGGAGTTTATGGAGCTGGATGCCTCCCGTAAGGGTATAACGCTGCGTCCATTCTGTAGAGCGTTGGCTGACTTTTCTTTCTATGGAGCCGTACCACGGGGTGCCATAACTGCCCGACACTGCCAGATTCCCTAAATCGGCTAACCTGAGATTCATCGTACCCGAAGCGCTCCAGCCCGAACGAGTATTGTAATTCACGACACGCAGCTCATTAATCCACACTTCTGCACAAATCGGTCCTCGGTTATCATTGGGATTGCGCACACCGATAAGAATGGCTTTGACGTTGTTGAGCTGGGGGGTGCCCCGTACCGCAAGCCGCACTCCGTTAGGCAAAGTATAAATGTAGCGGCGATTCAGGGGGAAATTCTGAAGGCGATGGGCTTCGTCTCGGAGAACCTTGACTAAGTTCAAGTCTTCCAGTTTGATGTCTATATTATTGGCCCAAATATTGGTCACGCTCAGGTCGCCCGGACGGGAAATTCGCAGAGGCACCTCATATTCGTAGTAGTTATCTGTATAATCCGTACCGACTCGCAAGAAAAGAGTTACATCTCCATCTTGGGTAACATTAGGAGGCATGGGGCTGCCTGCGAGCGGCTCCGCATGTACCCATAACCGCAGCCGCTCATAAAACCGTAGGTCATAGTTGAATGTACGGAAAACTCCGCGGGCATCTCCATCTGCGAGATTGCACACTCGCAGGACTAGGCTTTGTTCATTTTGCAGAAGCCCTGCCACAGGACTACCCGGAATAGGCTGCCGTAGAATCTCAGGGGGAAGCACATAGGGAAATGGCTGACGCGAACCGTTTTCTTCAATATTGACTATGCCTGTCTCAAAAGTGGTCGCTTGCCCTCCTGGATCCGGCACAAACCCATCTTCTCGTTCATCTAAATTCACCAAGGCACGTCGCCACATAGTAGCCACCAGCTCTAACTTCCCGAAGCGCAGCACGACATCTTTCTCAAAGCCGGTGAGGTACAGGCGAATAAAGTCTATGGCTTTGAAATCTTGGATGCCTCCGACGGGGGTACCGGCGTTCAGGGGTATGCGAAAGAGGTACCAGCGCGTGCGAAGCGTACTACCGTTAGGGAGCCGAATATCTTGTTCTCTTTTGTCCACGATAAAGTTGCGCCCCACGACTAAATCCTGCGGACGCAAAGAGACTCGGTACGAAAAATAGGCCTCCTGGGAGTTGAGCGTGCCATCCAGGTTAATGTCCTCTACATCGGGTAAGACGCTAGCTTGGCGAGTGAAAGGCTCTCCTGAACGCGGAATAGGAGAGTTGCCCTCTAATCCACTGAAGCGACGATACCGCTCCAAAATACTGGGGCTATTTATGTCCCGAAAGTGCGCATAGTCATCTGAGGAAGGGTCGGCTCGCGCTGCGTCTAAGGCTTGGGGGTTGAGAAAAGTACCGAGGCGATTGAGATAATCCGAGAAGAAACTGCGCTCACTTTCGCTACGAAGCCCATCCAGCCCTACATCTTGGAATTCCCGAGCTGCTGGATTATTGTCAAAAGCCAGGGTAGGGATTTGCAGGTTGGGCACGCGTCCCCAAGGAGTAAGGGTAAGGTTGCGATTAGTGGCATCGTCTTCAGCGTTCGTGGGAAGGCCGTGTTCATAGGCGCGACGATTGTCCGGCAGGACATCTTCGCTGATTTGCCCTAAGTTGAAGTACAAGTCTCCACCGGTATGAGTAGGGTCGTCTAAGAAGGGGTCCATGAGCCAGAACTCTATGAACTCATAGTTAGCGGCTTCAAAGTCGGTATTTCCGATCACTCGGCGCATGATACCCGCCCAGCTGCGGCTAGGGTTACGCAGTTCGCCGTTAGGGCTAATGTCCGCTGGATTAGCGTTGTAGTTATAGGGTCCGCGCTCACGCGGGCGATAGTATAAGTCAAAGGTGGTCAGAATATTACTTCCCGCAGCGATAGTTCGGTTAGGGAAGACTTCGGCGGGTTCTACTCTTCGGGTATAATGGGCATTGAGCGTGGGGCTCTGATCATCCAACCCAAAGCTAGAAGGCCGATTGAAGAACTCAGGGTCTATGAA
>JANWZJ010000081.1 GCA_025054525.1 Bacteroidia bacterium
TTTCCTTCCTTCGGGTACCTATCCCCTTACGATACAATCCGTTATCAATGCTACGCGCAACTGCGGACCTACCGTATGCAATATATTCTATCCTACCGGCACTCAGAATGCAACCATGACAGTTATCCGACCGTCAGGCTTATGGACAGGAGAGGTAGACCGAGACTGGTTCAAGGCTTTCAACTGGGGCAACTGCCAAGTTCCTGACTGCGCAGTAGATGTAGTCATACCCGATACACTCAATGAACCGCTCATTTTAGGAGGAACAGCTTCCTGTCGAGACATCACTATCCAATCTCAGTCCTCTTTGGAAATCGGGGCTACGGGGGTACTTGACATCTGCCGAGACTATACCTTGGAAACTAATGCCCAACTTATTGCGCGCGATGGCTCCCTCATGCGTTTCGTGGGGAGCACAGACCAGCGCTATGTCCGTAAAGGCACAGGTAATCCGTGGAATGTGGAAATTGCCCAGGCTATAGCAGGGAGACGAGTTATCCTGCTGGATGAGCTGGTAGTACAAGGTACTCTCACGCTGACCATGGGTGTTATAGATGGCTTTGCTTATGATAAAGAGACCTTTACCACTCGTCCTTCCGCCTCTGCGCTCAATCAAGGACATATAGAGAGCTACATCTCAGGCGTACTGCGCCGTAATATCAATACCACTGCCCAAGATGACTGGTATCATCTGCCCGTGGGGCATTTGCCCAGTGGCAAGGGTTACCAGCTTGCCCAAGTGCGCTTCAACTCCACCTCTACTGTATCTCAGCTACTCAGCTACTTTGTTCCTTCGGTTGTAACTCATCCTGTTACCCAGAATGATTGTGGCGCCAGCTTCGGCACTCTGCCTAACCTGAATAATGGCTATTGGGTCATTCGTAGAACAGGCGGTACTGCTACCTCTTATCATCTACGAGTGTATGCCAGAGAATATACCAATGCCTCGGGGCACCCCGAAGGTTATACTATCGTCAAAAGGCCCGATGGCTTCGGTGGGAATATGGGCTTTGAAGGTATCTGTGAAGGCAGTCCTTTCAATAGACCGAATCAGACAGGGCGACGCGACCTAAATGACTTTTCAGAGTTTGGGGTTGCGCAAAGTCCCACCCCTCTCTCTGTACAGTTTATCCGAGTGCATGCTGTGCCCCAGAGCTCTGCTATCCTACTCTCTTTCCACGTGCGTCAGAACTGGAACCAGCTCCTGTATCATGAGATAGAGCGTTCGGAAGATGGCATCCGCTGGCAGAAAGTCGCTGAACTACCTCGCGAAACCTATCTACACCGAGAAGGGGATGTTGGCTCGTACCGCTGGCAAGACAACTATGTGCAACGCAGCCAATCTTATTTCTACCGCATTCGCGCCGTAGAAAGCACAGGCAATACCTTCCTGTCGCCTGTAGTAGAAGCGACCCTGCCTGCGGTAGGTGAGTTTTGGGCGCAGATCGTGCCCAACCCTTCGCAGCAGGAGGCTTGGCTGGAAACTTCCGAAGCAGGGCATTCCGTCCGAGTGTGGGACGCTATGGGTAAGCTCGTCTGGGAAAGCACCTCGGCGGACCGCATAGCCCTCCCTTCCGACAAGCTAAGTGCCGGCGTCTATGTAGTAGAAGTAGGCGAGCTGCGTCTGCGCTGGGTCAAGCAGTAATCGGATTCATTCCTCTCCCATCATAGCTGCACCAGTCTCTGCACTGGTGCGGTTATCTTTGTATATGCCTCTCCGAAAACCTCTCCTGTCCTTCATCCTTCTTACACCTTTATCTGCGCAACCTTCCTTACCCCCCAAGCCCGCTTATCCCTACAACATCAAGCAGCTTCATTGCGGACACAGTCTAACAGCACCCCTATTCACACCATGGCCAGGACAATACTGCCATTTAGTTGCGCAAATGAATAACCTACCTGCATGGCAAGTGCGCGATGTAATGGTGGGGGACGCCACTATCCCCGGGGCATGGCTGCGTTTCCACTGGGACACTACCCTTATGTGGTGCGGACAAAATCCTCCCCCTTGTTATGGTCACGGCCTTAGACCCAGAGCTGACATTAACTTATGGCAACTTCTGATTGTAACCGAGAACTATGAAGGACCCGTCAATCTGAATGCCCATCAATCGCGAGAACACCTCCTTAACTTCGTGCAAAATTCATGGCAGTATGGAAATGGAGGTAATGGCACCCCCACCCTTCTCTGGACAAACTGGGCTGGGATAGATGGAAGCCCTTATTACTTCGGGGGTAGTTATGGCATTCCTGCGGCTATAGATGGCTCAGCTTCGGGGTGGCGCAGGCTCATGGATAGTTTAGAGGTAGGCTGGCAGCGCATGCAAGACTACGCCAACGCAAACCGTCCTGCTGGCTGCCCCCCTGTCTATATCATTCCCGGTAATCGGGTCATGGTACGCCTCTACGACGATATTCAACAAGGACGCGTGCCAGGCATCACGCATATTCGCCAGCTTTTCACTGACGGAGTCCATGCTAACGATACCTGTGCTTATCTGGTAACTCTCGTCCATTACGCCTGTATCTTCAACGCGAATCCCACTGGATTGAGTAATCAGCTCCAGCCTGGCATTACGATACCCCCTGCTTTAGCGAGTTACTTCCAGCAAATGGTGTGGCAAGTGGTCACCTCGTACGCTCGCAGCGGGCTTTCGCATCTCGCTTCTTCTCTAGCCAGTCCTGTCTCAGAAAGCATAGAGGTTTTCCCTAATCCTACCACAGAATGGATTTGGGTTCGCAGCCTTCATGGGGTCACTGCCACTTCTCCTCTTCGGATTTTAGATATGCAGGGAAGACTTTTACGCGAAGCAACACAATACCCCATCTATGTCGGAGATTTGCCAAGGGGTACTTATATCGCCGAGCTGAGAGGCGCTAAGCTAAAATGGATTAAAGAATAAGTAGATATGCCTGATGTTATCAGAGTTTTCCTTCATAAGCCTATTAGGGTTATTCCTCTTGGGTTCTTATGGAATAATGCAGCTTTATATCACTTTACTGATACGGCGCCATTCTCGGGAGAAAGTTTCGGCTCTTCCCCCCCTGCGGCTTTTCGTACCCGTACGAAATGAAGCCGAAGAGATTAGAGGCTTCTTAGAGAGCATATCCACTCAGAGCATTTCTCTACAAGGGGTCTGGGGAGAAGACGGCTCTACGGATGAAACGCCTGCTCTTTTAGAGCCTACCCTTGCCTCAGGAGAGTGGCAGCTCTGTCAAGTATCTCCAAGCCTGCACGATAGATATCCAGGCAAGCATGCGGTATTAGTAGCCTTGGAGAACAAGGTGGATACCCCTATCTTCCTGCTGGCAGATGCAGATATGCGTTTCCCCCAACGATGGGCTGAAGGATTAGCAAGCTGGCTGATGCTCCATCCTGAGTTCGGGGGTGTATGCGCGCCCAGTCTGCCGCGCGATCGCGGGCTATGGAGCGGCTTTCAGCGCATAGAATGGGCAGCTACCCTGTACTTGATAGCTGCTACCCAAACAAGAGGACAAATAGTTACGGCAATCGGGAATAGTATGGCTGTAAGGCGCAGCGCATGGGAAAGTATAGGCGGCTGGCGCAGCTTGCCCCCTTCTCTGGTAGAAGATTATACCTTTATGCGGGCGCTTCTGCTCAGGGGATGGCGATTTGCCTGGCTCTTTCATCCGGCAGTGGTAGGCGAGACCCGAGCTGAGCCTACCCTGCGTCGCTGGATTCACCAGCGGCGCCGCTGGCGCTTAGCGGTGCCTCATATCCCTCCCTTAGCTGCCTACTACTGGATAGTTCAAAGCCTGCTCCCCTGGACCCTTCTCATGCAATCTTCCTTAACCTTTTTTCTGATCTGGACGGCTGCAGAAGCCCTACCTTTGCTCGTGCTTCGGAGAGTTCTATGCCTAAGTCATATCCTCCGATACATCCCTCTCCTTCTTTTATATCGCATGTTGGAGGGGGTAGTACTAAGCGGACTGCTCCTCTCTCACCAGCCTATAGACTGGCGAGGTAGAAATTACAGGCTATCATGAAAAAGGTCCGTTTCACTGGGTATCTCGCTGGGGCCATCCTACTAAGCCTAACTTACTACTGGTTCGTAAATAAAGAGCAGCAGACTTTGCCCTCCTACTCCCTCCCCTATGCCGTAGTAGAAAAGGTGCCCTATTCTATAGATAAGCAGCTCACAGCTGACTGGTACCTACCTCAGAAAGAGGGGCTTAGACCTGTTTTGGTCTTGGTACATGGTGGGGG
>JANWZJ010000082.1 GCA_025054525.1 Bacteroidia bacterium
TGTAAGGTTTCCGCATCAAAGTGGGTTAGCTCCTCATATATTGCGCGCAATATAGTTGCTCTTTCGGGCGTGCGGCGTTGCCCTCGCCGTTGCAAACAAACATCTAATCGGCGCAGGACTTCTTCGTACAAAGGCGAAAGCGACACTACTGTGCAAAGATAGTTTATTCTCTCTCATAGTATCTTTGTTTGCATGGAAAAGGGGTACCAGCCCCGTCCTGTGGAAGCTCGCTGGCAAGAGGTGTGGGAGAAGCAGGAGATTTATCGCAGCGAAATAGGGGAGCACCCTCCTTATACCCTGCTAATGCCCCCTCCTAATGTAACGGGAGTGCTTCACATGGGACATGTACTCAATAATACCCTTCAAGATATCCTTGCGCGCTACCACCGCATGAAGGGGTATAATGTTTGCTGGGTGCCGGGAACTGACCACGCTTCTATCGCTACGGAAGCTAAGGTCGTAGCCCGTTTGCGTCAGCAAGGTATAGACAAATGGAGCTTAGGTAGAGAGGGGTTTTTGGAGCAGGCTTGGGCTTGGACCCACGAGCACGGAGGAATCATAGTCTCTCAACTCAAGCGTCTCGGCGTAAGTGCTGATTGGAGACGATATCGCTTCACTCTGGACCCTCCACTGTATCAATCCGTACTGGCGGTCTTCGTCAAACTCTACCAAGATGGGCTGATTTATCGGGGTAAGCGGATGATTCACTGGGACCCTGTCGCGCAAACAGCTCTTTCGGATGAAGAAGTGATTTATCGGGAAGAAGAAAGCTCGCTGTATTATGTGCGTTATGTGGCAGAAGATGGGAGTTACCTTGTGGTGGCGACGGTGCGACCGGAAACGATTTTAGCGGATGTAGCTGTAGCGGTGCATCCTGCTGATGAGCGCTATGTGAGTTGGATAGGGCGCAGCGTTCGCGTACCTCTCACAGAACGATGGGTGCCTGTCATAGCCGATGAAGCGGTGGATCCCTCTTTTGGGACGGGCTGTCTCAAGATTACGCCAGCGCATGATGCCCGGGACTATGAGATTGGGCAACGGCATGGGTTGCCCCTCATAGAGATTCTTTCGCCTCAGGCGGTACTGCTTCCCGAAGCAGACAAGTATGCAGGTCTCTCTCGGGAAAAAGCGCGTTGGGTGATCGCCGAAGACCTGCAAAAAGCGGGACTCTTAGAGAAAGTAGAGCCTTACCGGCATAATGTAGGGCATTCTGAGCGAACCGATGCGGTGGTAGAGCCTCGGTTATCGGAGCAGTGGTTTGTTCGGATGAAGCCGCTGGCAGAACTGGCGCTGCAGGCTGTGGAACGCGGAGAAGTGCAGATAGTGCCGGAGCGGTTTCTACCTACTTATCGCCACTGGCTGGAAAATGTCAAAGACTGGTGTATTTCTCGGCAGCTCTGGTGGGGGCATCGCATTCCGGCTTGGTATGCGCCGGATGGAAAGTGCTTCGTAGCGCTAACAGAAGAAGAAGCCCGCCAGCAAGCCCAAGCCGCTGGCTACGACCCCGACTCGCTAAAGCAGGATGAAGATGTGCTGGATACCTGGTTTTCTTCTTGGCTCTGGCCGCTCACGGTATTTGATTTCTTCGTAGAACCTCAGTCCCCAGACTTCCAGTATTTCTATCCTTCGGCTGCGTTGGTGACGGCTCCAGAGATACTTTTCTTCTGGGTGGCGCGCATGATCATGGCGGGGTATTATTTCGCTGGGAAAAAGCCTTTTTCTGTCGTTTATCTGCATGGAATCGTACGGGATCGCCTACGCCGAAAAATGAGCAAATCCCTGGGCAACTCCCCAGACCCTATTCAGCTTATGGAAACCTACGGAGCGGATGCCGTGCGGTTAGGAATCATCATGAGTGCATCTGCGGGCAATGACCTGCTCTTTGATGAAGCTCTGTGCGAACAAGGACGCAACTTTTGTAATAAAATATGGAATAGCTTTCGGTTGCTTCACTTCTGGCGAGAGAAAGCACCGGTGGAAGAACCTTCTCCTTTCCATCATCATGCATATCAGTGGTTTTCAGCCCGCCTCAAGCGGCTGCAAAAGGAAGTGTCGCAGCAGCTTCAGGAATATCGCTTTTATGAAGCAGCCCATACCCTCTATCGGGGGATATGGGAGGATTTTTGCAGTTGGTATTTAGAGGCGCTCAAGCCAGCCCCTGCTCGTAGCCTTTTAGAGAAGGTAGAAAAACAGGCACTTCGCCTCCTTCAGCTCCTGCATCCTTTCATGCCACACATTACGGAGGAGCTCTGGCACGAATGGACAGGAGCCCTCGAGTCTCGCAGTCTCAGCATAGAGCCTTTGCCTGAGGCAGAGGAACTCACACCAGCTGAACAAACGCTTCTACAAGCTGTAGCTTACGCCCAGGAGGTAGTATCTCGTCTGCGTAGCTTACGGCAGGAGTTTGGGCTCAAGGCAGCCTTCTCGCTGGCCTATTCCGGACTCAAGCCAGAAGATGCCTCGGTAGTGGAAGCCTGGGTGCGTCATTTTCTGCCTATAAAGAGTTGGCAACGGGTGGAGAGTCCCCCAGAGGCTTCTCCTTTGCGAATCGTAGTAGGGCAAGCAGCTTATTATGCCGAGGTAGAGGGCGACCCTACAAAATGGCACAGTCTGCGTGAAAAGATTCACAAAGAACTGGCTCATGTGGAGAGCTTTTTGCAGCAGTTAGAGCAGAAGCTCCAGAATCCTGCTTTCCGTGCCAAAGCCAATCCCGAAGTCATCGCCCGAGAAGAGAAAAAGTATGCCGATACACAAGCTCGTCGGGCCCTTCTCTTGGAGCAGCTTCAATCCTTACATGCTCTATGAGCATCCTACATGTAGCCACTGGGGTCAACTTAGATGATACGGAAGTGGGTTATGCCTACCGAAGCACAGAAGAGCTGCGACAAGCCTACTGGCTTTTCTATTTGCTTCGCAGTGGTGCCTTGGTGCGCGCCGCTAACTTCTTAGGAGGGAAAGCCCTACAGTGGGGACTCCCCTTCACCGAAACTATTCTCCAAAATACCTTAGGCAAACTCTTTTTGGGAGGGACCTCCTTAGAAGAGAGTGTGCCTGTCCTACGGCGCTTGCATGGATATGGCATCAGCGTAATGCTGGATTATGCAGTAGAAGCTTCCCAGACTATCGCCCAAGCCGATAGCGCTCTAAAAGAGTATTATCACATGATAGACTTTGCCCAAGCGCATAGAGAAGAAGTCGCTTTCTTGGCTATAAAGCTGACGGCGTTAGCGCCACCCCTCCTCTGGGAAAAACTCAGTCGCAAAGAAGCGCTCTCTCCTTCCCTCCAGCGAGCATATGACCATTTTCAGGCGATTTTTCCGCCTCTGATAGAGAAAGCCGCAGCTGCCCAGATACCCATTATGATAGATGCGGAGGAGAGCTGGATACAAGCCGCCATTGATGAAACAGCCGAGCACTTCATGCAGCGCTATAACAAAGAGGCGGTATTGATTTATACCACTGTGCAGATGTATCGTAGGGACCGACTGGAATACCTCAAAGAACTCCTACAACGAGCCCAGGGGCATAAAGTCGGCATCAAGTTAGTACGAGGAGCGTATGTAGAAAAGGAGCGCCGTTATGCAGAGAGCCGAGGATTACCGGATCCCATCCATCCTACCAAAAACGCTACTGATTTAGCCTATGACCTGGCGCTTATGCACTGCTTAGAGCATATAGACAGGGTCTCTGTGTGCATAGCTACCCATAACCGTCAGAGTTGTATGAAAGCAGTCCAATATGCTATCCTACAAGGTTGGGACTTTCGGCATCCGCATCTTTCTTTTTCCCAGTTATATGGGATGTCGGATCCTTTATCTTTTGGATTAGCGAAGGCGGGTTTCCGTGTGGCGAAGTACTTGCCTTATGGACCTTTGAAGCAGGCATTTCCGTATCTATCTCGGCGAGCGGAAGAGAATTCCAGTCTGTCTGATCAAAGTGGGCGCGAGTTGGGATGGATAGAGGAAGAGCTTAGGCGTCGGAAGCGGGCTAAGAAAGCATAAGGGGGGCTTTTGTGTGTGGGAGAGAGGCTTTTTTCGGGGATTAGGTTTGGGATTGCGCCAGCGCCTACGGCGCTGGCGCGCGGGGGGGGGGGGGGGGGGCCCCGGGGGGGGGCCCCCCCCCCCCCCCCCCCCCCCCAAAAACCCCCCCCCCCCAACCCCCCACAACC
>JANWZJ010000083.1 GCA_025054525.1 Bacteroidia bacterium
CTTGGCTTACTTATGATGCCAGCTTCGGAGAAATAGAACAGCTCATCACGACTCTATTAGGGCGCGTAGAAGTGCGCAAGTTTTGGACTCCTGAACTGCTGGGACACTTCGGGGGGGGCATGGTAGATTTCCAGCTCCCCACCACCGGCGGAAATAGCCTGCAAGTCGCTTTCACATCAGAGGTAGACATAGGCGGCATAGGACGCGCGTATCCCCTATTCCGAGGGCCCGTGAAAGAGCCTTTGCCTTCAGACTTTCCTCCGCCTGCCGCTGTGATAGCCTCCGAAAATCAAGGAAACCCCACCGCTGAAAACTTCGCTTATGGTAGGCAGTTTCGCCGTTATACGGTGCCGGACTCGCTGCGCACGGGCTTGCCGGGGGGACTGATTACCCTGGCCTACGATAAACGCAGCGAAACTTGGCGGTTTTCGCTCCGAGGAGCTTACTCTCGCCGCTACCTCAGTAGCTCCATCCAGTTCCAAGATGGTAACTTTTTAGAAGAGAACGGAAAGTGGCGGTTTGAACCTGTCCTTACTACCGAAGGCAAACAGCCCTTATATCATTACAGTCAAGGGGGTGGCGCTTCATTTAGCGTAGGCTGGCAGCCTAATCCCGCTCACAACCTCAACGCAGAAGGATTCTTCATCGCAAACACTCCTCAGCGAATCGCTCAAGAAAAAGCCCTCTACATCAATCCCGCCATAGACTCGGTGCGCCATGTGCAGAGTTACTACACTAACTTCCTGCTCCAACGCTCCTACATGGGAATTCTAAGAACCTCTTGGCGATATAGCCTTCCTTCTGGATGGCAGATAAGCACCCAGTTGGGTTGGATTGCGCAGCATCATCAGATACCCCAAACCGGCGCGATGAACTACGTGCGCTACCCTAATTCCTCTCAAATTGCCTACGAACAGGAGCTATATGGAGAGTCGGAGATTTACGCGCAGGTGCTAACCTCTCGCACCCAAGCGAATCAGTTTTATGCGCACCCCTTCATAGAAAAACGCTGGGGCACTACCCAGCGGTGGGTACAACTGCGCTTAGGGGCTTGGGCATCCTTAGAGGAGCAGCGCCATCGCAGCCGACAGTTGGGTTTCATGTCAGATACCGCAGGGGGAGCCCCTAACGTGCTACCCCCCTCTGTCTATGCACATGACAACATAAGAGACGTCTATAACCCCGCCCATATTCGTCCAGGGGGATGGTACCTTATAGAGCGGACTGGAGACTACCATCGCCACAGGGGGCTTACTCAAACGGTAGCCGGATACGGCTGGCTGCGAATCGGTTGGAATAATCGCTGGGAAAGCATGATAGGTGTGCGGTATGAGGAGTGGCGGCGCCAACTCTTTCACATCCCTATTGCTCTGCCAGAACGCGAGACTCTTTTCGCTCGTCTCCAAGATGCGCACCTACTCCCCATCTTCCTCACTAAATATCAACTCTCTGAGCAGCAGAGCCTTCGCTTCGGAGCCAATATGACTCTTATTCGTCCTCCTTTGCCTACGCAGGTACCCTTACCTTATTTTGATTATGTATGGGCGTTTTATTGGGTGGGGGTGCCTAATCTACCCACAGGGCGCAGCTATAATGCTGACTTGCGCTACGAGTGGCTGCGCAGTAAAGACAAGCTTATAGCCTTGGGACTTTTTTACAAACAGCTCTACCGCTTGCCTGAAGTGTATCTGGTACCTGCCAGCTTCAATCTGACCTATACTTATTCTACCCGAGAGCGCCGACGAGGAGAAGTCTTGGGCGTAGAACTGGAGCTGCGAGAGGTCCTCTGGGAACAAGAAAATCATAGGCTCTGGGGCTACCTCAATCTTACGCTAAGTGAGAGCGCCATGGAAAAGAAGCCATGGCGAAAACTGGGACAACTGGAGGGACGCTTACAGGGACATGCGCCCATCGTGGGAAATGCAGGGCTACTGTACAGTCTACGGGGATGGGAAATCGCTTTCTTTGCTAACTACACTTCGGCTCAAATATGGGCTATCGGTTTTGACCCGTACATTTACCCCCATGTTATAGAAGAGCAGCGCTGGCTCATAGAATCTCAGGTTTCTTACCGCATTCATGAGCGGTGGGAAATTCGGCTGGCTATCTGGGACCTACTCAATATGCCCTATCGTCGCACTCAGCGACTGGGGAACGCAAACTCTTTCCAACCCGACCGAGACAATCTCTCTATCTGGGAGCGATGGGCTTATCGGGGCTATCTGACGATTCGGTATTTGCTGCAGTCCTGAGGGAAAATACTGCGTTCAGCTCTAACCGAGCTTCCCAGGAGAGAAAGGCGGCTTCTACCCAACTGGCTGCTTGATGGGCCCGGGCATAGGCTTGCTCTATTGTGTCTGGGGTCAGCACTCCTAATATGATAGGAATCCCTCCGTGGGTATTGAGATGGCAGAGCTGCTGCAGAACAGCTTGGGAAAGGTAGTAGTTATGCTGCGTCTCTCCCTTCAGAATGCAACCCAGCGCAAGGATAGCGGGCAGTTCTGACTCGGAATCAGGCTCGTAGGGTTGAAAGTAAGCAATCGGGCCGGGCGACTCTAAGAGAAACTCTGAGCGAAGATGGCTATCAAAGTTGCCTTGGAAAAAGGGGGGTAAGCGCAAGTTGCTTTGCACGTGGGTGGGTCCGCGGACAGAGACCACTTGGGCAAATCCCCGCTTCCAAGTATAATGGCGCAAAATCGCCCCTACCAAATGAGGTAGTTCAAATGACCCCGAGACCGTGAAAATATGCACCCTTTCGGGGGGAAATTGCATTTCTTGGAGGCGCTGGAGGGCATGCGCTATCATTTTTTCCATGAGACCCGCATGCCAGCGCGTACGCACAATAAAGAGCCGTACTCTACGAAGAAGGGACTCTGAGGGGATGAAGGGGGAAAGTTCAGTCTTCATGGGCGGTTTGCAAGCGCGCAAGGTGTTTTTGTGCGGCGCTTGCTTCTGAAGAAGTAGGATACCGCTCTATGATTTCCTCATAGAGGGCTTTGGCTTTATCAAACCTTTGCGCAAGTTCATAAGTCAGTGCCCCCTGTAGTAAATATATGGGGCTTGTTTGGGTATTGCGATGAACCCGAGCAGCTTTTTCGTAGCAGCGTCCCGCTTCCTCAAACTCTTTTAGTTCTGCGTAAGCCCCTGCCAGCGCTGCCCAAGCCGCACCTCCCAAGTAGGTATCGGGCGCATCATAAGCGGAGAGTGCCTCTTTTGCGGCTTCATAGCGACCCAGTTTGAGATAGCACAGGCCTAAGTACAATCGGCATAGATTCCCGGCAGGAGTGCTCCCATATTCTTCTACAAGTTGCTCAAACCCCATAGCTGTAGCCGTACCTTTGACCGCTTTCTCAAACGAATCTTGGCGAAAATAAGTCTCTGCAAAGCGCATTTCTCGTAGGCATTCGCTATTTTGAAGGGCTTGATATTGCCGGTAGGCTATCCATCCTACCACCCCTATTAAAAGAGCTCCCCCACCTATGGAAATCCAGCGATTTTCCTTGAACTTCTGCCATAGGGAGGCCCATCCTGTCTTTTCCGCTTGGGAGATTTCTGAGCTTTGCTCGGACTGCATCGGGCAAAGTTAGCATACTGGGGCGGGATAGAAGGCAGTAGCGGCATGGAACTTAAGTCGGAAGATTTTATGTTACTTTGTGCGGTATGCGAACCTATGTTGCAATAGTAAGTTTAGGGCTAATAAGCCTAGGGTATGCGCAGCGGGCTACAGGCGCTGCTTCTAAAGCCCAGGAACAAGTACAAGTTCTCAATGAACCGCTTAACCTCTCCCCTGCGGAAGCCTTCAAGCGCTGGAAAGCCGAATCGGGGAAAATCGTCATCTTGGACGTGCGCACACCCGACGAGTACAAGAGCGGGCACATCAAGGGCGCTCAGAATTTAGATTTCTATTCGGACTTTGAGAAGGCGATAGAGAAGCTGCCCAAAGACAAGGTGTATTTTCTCCACTGCGCTTCTGGGCGCCGTAGCGGCTCTGCCACCGAAATCATGCGCAAAAAAGG
>JANWZJ010000084.1 GCA_025054525.1 Bacteroidia bacterium
TCTGAGGGAATCCACGCTCCTGGCTGCAAGAGATAAGGGTCAGCTTGATAGAGAGAGGCGGTTTTTTCCTTCGCCACCGTCTCAAATACCCTCAGAGCTTCGGGCGGTTGGGTAGGTGCGACCACTACGGGGCAGTTGGGTTTAATAATCCCTGCTTTTTCTTTGGCAATATGGGTGAGGGTGGGCCCCAAAATCTCTACGTGGTCTAACCCAATCGGCGTAATAACTGCCAGTTCAGGGGACACGATATTCGTAGCATCCCAGGTACCTCCTAACCCCACTTCTACTACAGCTATATCTACTTTTTCCTCGGCAAAGTATGCTAAGCTCATTCCCACTGTAGCTTCAAAAAAGGAGAGTTGAAGGGCTTCTATTTCTTTATGCCAAGTTTTTAGAAAGGAGTCTATCCAAGTAGGTGAGGGTTCTCGTCCTTGGACACGCATTCGTTCGGTGAAGTGCCAGAGGTGAGGAGAAGTATGCAGACCGACCTTATAGCCTGCTGCCATAAGGACTGAAGCCAGCAGAGCACTGGTAGAACCTTTGCCGTTAGTCCCTGCGATATGTAGGATAGGATACTGACGATGGGGATATCCCAAACGATCGTCCCATGCCTGCATGTAGGAGAGTGTGGGATGAAGGGCTTTTCTGCCCGAGCGCTCGTAGGCTTCTAACCGAGCGTATAACCAGTTTTGCCAGTGTTGGAGGCTCTCCTCCATAGCCTACAAAGATATCGGCGCGGTAGCCGCGGGATTAGCTATCTTTGCGGCAAATGGACTATTATATTACTGCGCAGTCGCGCGCCTCTCTATGGGAGAAGCACAAAAACCGCTTAGAAGAAGCGCGCAAAGCCTGGCGTGAGCGGAAGTTTTGGTATGCTTTTCCAGAGGACCCCTCGCAGTACGACTCGGCCCTGGCTCAGCAAGGAGAAGCCGATTTCAAAGCCCAGCTAAGTCGGCCCTTCGACCGCCTGCGCCAGCCAGGCAAAAAGTGGGTGATTTCGGATGAAGTTTCCCCCTATACGCAAGAACCCTTAGGCATCTCCTACCCCCAAGCAGACCCCCAAGAGGCTATAGAATTAGCACAAAAAGCCCTCAGCATCTGGCGGTGGGTGCCTTGGACGGAGAGATTGGGGATACTTATGGAGTCGGTGGAAAGGTTTCAACGGAGGTTCTTTGAAGTAGCGCATGCAACCCTCCACACCACTGGCCAAGCTTGGATGATGGCTTTCCAAGCCTCGGGACCGCATGCAGCTGACCGAGCCGTAGAAGCGTTAGCTGTGGCTTATCATGAGTTAGACCATATTCCCCCTCATGTGCGCTGGGAAAAACCTACTCCTAAAGAACCTATCCTTATAGAAAAGCACTTTATCCCTCAGCCTGAAGGCATCTCCTTACACTTCGGGGTATCTACGTTTCCTGTATGGAATACCCTGCCTGGGCTGTATGCTAGTTTAGCGGTGGGTAGTCCTGTCCTGCTCAAACCCCATCCCCGAGCCGTGTATCCCATCGCTATTGTGGTAGCTATCTTACAGGAACTATTTGAAGAACATGGGCTTCCTTCTACGATTGTACAGCTTGTGGTAGATACGCTGGCAGAACCCGTAGGCAAAAGGCTAGCCGAACATCCAGCTGTGCGTATCATAGATTACACGGGTGGGCCAGAGTTTGGAGCTTACTTAGAGAGTCTGCCAAATAAAATAACCTTCTTAGAGAAGGCGGGCGTGAATCCTGTACTGATTGAGAGTGTGAATGATATTACCAGTGTTGCGAAGAATATAGCTTTCTCTGCCAGCTTGTATAGTGGGCAAATGTGCACAGCTCCGCAGAATGTGTATATCCTGCGAGGAGGTGTCAAAACTGCCCAAGGTCAGCTTTCATACGAAGAGGTAGTTCAAGCGCTGACGAAGGCGATAGAAGAGTTGGCTGGGCATCCGAAAGCGGCTCCTGCTATCTTAGGAGCGCTTCAAAACTCAACAGTGGCGGAACGAGTGCAGCGCCTTTCAGGGCACGGGCAAGTACGCCGCAGTGCTACCGCTTACAAGCATCCCCAATACGAACAAGCACGCACGCTTACCCCCCTTATTGTGGAGGCGCCCAGTAGCCGAGAAGATTTTCTGCGCACCGAACACTTCGGCCCTCGTCTGATATTTGTTCCAGTAGCAGATGGAGAAGCAGCGTTAGAAGCTATTTACCAGCTTGCCCGTGAAAAGGGTATGCTTTCTTGCTCCATCTATACTACTGACTCCTCCTTCAAGCAGAGGGCTATTCAGAAGTTAGCAGAAGCTGCCGTACCTATCAGCTTCAACTTCCACGGGCAAGCCTTCATCAATCAGAGCGTAGCCTTTTCTGACTTCCATGGCACGGGAGGCAATCCCGCCGGAAATGCTTCCTTTACGGATAGCAGCTTCATCGTGAAACGCTTCCGCTGGGTCCAGGTAAGAGACTGCCTCAAAGGCTAAGAAGCAACCCCTCAGGCAGAACGCGTAGTATTACTCTGGCTAACAGTCGAAGCCACCCGCTGGGCTAATCCAGATAACTCCACTGGAAGAATCCATTTGGTGGAGGCGGATTGCCCTAAGTTTTTCAAAGTCTCCAAGTATTGGAGTAAGACAGCGTTCTGGTCCATATGACGGGCAGCTGCGGTAATGCGCTCCAAAGCCAACGCGTATCCCTCTGCGGATAAGAGCTGGGCTTGTCGCTGGGCCTCCGCTTGCAGAATTATCGCTTCCTTCTGCGCTTCTGCCTCCAAAATCCGAGCTGTTTTTTCGCCTTCCGCTCGCAAAATCTGGGCTTGTTTCGTCCCTTCCGCTTCCGTAACCATGGCTCGGCGATTCCGTTCGGCAGCCATCTGCTTCGTCATGGATTCCTGTACCTCAGCCGGGGGAAGAATCTCCTTTATCTCTACTGCATTCACTTGTACACCCCACCGATGAGTAACTTCATCCAGCTTAACCCGCAACTTCTGATTAATCTCATCTCGTTTAGAGAGTACGTCGTCTAAAGCAATATCCCCAATAACTGCTCGCAGTGTAGTTGTGGCCAAACCTTCGGTAGCTTGGAAAACATTTTGTACATTTACTACTGAGGCTAAGGGGTCTACTATCTGTAGGTAAATCAGAAAATCTATGGAAATCGGTGCATTGTCGCGGGTTATGCAGGTTTGCTTGGGAATTTCCATGATGCGCTCCCGTAGGTCTACACGGATGGGGGTGTCTATGATGGGAATCACTACTACCAGTCCGGGGCCTTTGGCTTGGGGGAGGGCGCGTCCCAGCCGGAGTACGACTAAGCGTTGATACTCAGGCAACACCTTGATGCTGGCTACGAGCAGCAGAATCAGCACGCCCAGCAGAATAAGAAGGGTCTCGCGGTCCATCGGAAACAAAGTTAGGGATTTGATAAAACAGAGGGCTTTTTATCTTTGAGGTATGCGGCAGATTAGAAACTATTGGATTCTCTGGGGCGCTCTCTTAGCCCTACTCTTCTCAGGGCTCATGGGATGTAAGAAGAAGGAAAAAGACTCTCCATCTGGAGGGGGAGGTGGTGGGGGACAGACTTATGCTGGGCTTGTAAAGGCTCAGCTAAATGGTAGACTCATCCAGTTTGACATTCCCGCGGTGCTCTCATGGTCGGATCCCCCTACCGTGAGCCTATCTGGCACGGCTTATGCTGGGCAGGATACTTTTACTCTCGTCCTGCAGTTTCGGATACCGACCTCTCGCTCTGATACATCCTATGTAGTGAGTGGAAATGAAAGAGGGGCTGCACTACAGATTCAATACCGAGGCCGAACTAATAGAGATGTTTACCTTGCCCCATATTCTGCCCGTAATCGGTTTGCTCGTCTCAACATGGAGTCCATCCAAATAAGCGGCAATCAAGTCCAGGGTAGATTCAGTGGCACAGCCTACAATCCG
>JANWZJ010000085.1 GCA_025054525.1 Bacteroidia bacterium
AGGGATTTTGTAGAGTTAGCCGAGCAGCTTCGCACTGGAAAATGGCAGGAAAACCTAAAAGAAGCTGTTTTTCGCTCTGCAGTAAGTAGAGCATATTACGGGGCTTTCGGCACAGCCCGCAAACATGCGGAGAGGTATCTCGGCTTTGTTAAGAGCTGCAGTAGCCAGGACCATAAAGTCCTTAGAGAGTTTTTCAAAAAGAGACCCGAGACAGCTCCTTTAAGTACAGAGTTAGACCGACTTCGGCAGTGGCGCAATCAGTGCGACTATGACAGCGAAGTAGCAGAACTTGAAGTGCTGGTACAGAATGCCATAGCTTCTGCAAAGCACATTATTAGCCAAGTTTCTTAATATGCTCGTAGAGAATCCCATTCTGAATTCTCCTTACGAGGAGCCTCAGCGCTACTGGGCTTATGAAGAAGGGCAGCCTAAAATTATAGAAGGGCGCCGTCCCGCAGGCTATTACCTCAAGCCTCGCACTCCAGTCCCTCAAGCAGCCCTCTTAGAGGAGGAGTTCGTGCCTCTGGAACTGGTCAATGCCTTGCGAGCGCGCGTAAAAAGCTGGAAAGCCCAAAACTACCCCGGCATAACCTCTATCACTCGGCAGCTTCTCAGTCATTGGAATCGTCCGCAGCGAGAGCGACGACTCTTTTTCTGCCAGCTGGAAGCGATAGAAACGCTCATTTGGCTCATAGAAGCCCCTCCCAGTGAGAAGCAAGGCTTGACTATCCCTAAGGACGGCGAGCTCACTCGCTATGCCCTCAAAATGGCCACAGGCACTGGCAAAACTGTGGCTATGGCGATGCTGATTGCCTGGCAGGGACTCAACAAGCGCTTCAATCCCCGCGATAGGCGCTTCTCTGATGCGGTGCTGGTAGTATGCCCCAACCTTACCGTGAAAGAAAGGCTTCAGGTGCTCCTCCCTTCGCACCCGAAAAGCTATTACGAGCGGTTTGATCTGGTACCGTCAGGACTGCGACCCCGTCTCCAAGAGATCAAGGTACAGATTAGCAACTGGCACGTCTTCCTTCCCAAAGAAGACCAGCCAGGCCAAGGCGTGGTACAGCGCGGAGCTGAAAGTAATGCGGCATTCTGCCGTCGGGTCCTCTCCTCTCTGGGCACAAAGCAAAACATTTTAGTCATCAATGATGAAGCTCACCATGCCTATCGTCCTGCTTCACCCCTTAGTAGTAGAGCTCAAGCTTCTCTTTCCGAAGAGCTTCGCCAGGCTACTATTTGGATTCAAGGGCTGGACAAAATCCACGCCGAGCGGGGTATCAACTTCTGTGCTGACTTCTCTGCTACGCCTTTTTACCTCCAAGGCAGTGGATACCCTGAGGGCGAACCCTTCCCATGGATCATATCGGACTTTGGCTTAGTAGATGCGATAGAATCAGGTATCGTCAAAGTACCTCGCATGCCCGTAGATGACAATACAGGGGCTCTTGTTCCGAAGTACTTTCGGCTTTGGGAAGAGATTAATAAAACCCTTCCCGCATCGGAGCGGCAGACGGCGCGCCGCCGAGCTAAACCTGAAGCCATTCTGCGCGAAGCAGAAGGGGCTTTAGCCACCCTCGCCTCAGAATGGCAAAAGACCTTCAAAGCCTTTCAGGAAGCTGGTTCGCCCGTGCCCCCTGTCATGATAGTGGTGTGTGATAATACGAGCTTAGCTGAGCTTGTCCATAAGCACATCGCCGAAGGGAAAGTAATAGAAGAGCTGCGCAACACTCCAGAAGCCGAAGTAACGGTTCGCATAGACACAGAGATTTTAGCCGAGGCAGAAGCAGAGGGACAAACGAAAAGCGAAGCAGCCGAGCGCCTACGCCGAACTATCGCCACCGTAGGTAAAACCGAATGGGAGGGCGAAGGCAAGCCTCCGGGTAGAGATGTTCGGTGCGTAGTCTCGGTAAGTATGCTTACTGAGGGCTGGGATGCTCCGAATGTAACGCAGATTTTGGGGCTGCGGGCATTCACTTCACAGCTGCTCTGTGAGCAAGTAGTAGGACGAGGGCTGCGTCGTCTCAGCTACGACGACCTTAGCGAACCCGAGTATGTAGATATCTACGGGGTACCTTTTGAAGTGATTCCCGTCAAAAAGAAGCCTCTAGGACGCACCGAAACAGAAAAAATTTCTACGCTGGTACGAGCCCTTCCCGAGCGGAAGCATTTGGAGATCACTTTCCCTCGGGTAGAAGGCTACCTCATAGATGTGCGCCAGCGCATACGAGTAGATTGGGAGAGACTGCCTTATCTCCTTATAGACCCGCAAGCTGAACCTGCTGAAGTAGTGGTAAAACCCTCCGTGGGCTATCGAGTAGGGCGCCCCGATCGCTTAGGACCTGGACAGGAAGTTTTTCATGACCGCAATCCTTTCCACTGGGAGAAGCGCCTCCAAACGACTGTCTATGAAATCGCCGCTGAAATCATAGAAAAGCTCAAGAACAGCTGGCGAGAATGGCCTATCCGCCATGTGCTCTTTCCGCAAGTAGTGGATGTTGTATGGCGGTATTTAGAAGAGAAAGTAGTTTTCATAAGCGAAGAGCTTCCGTTAGAGGAGGTGGCGCTCCTTCGTTATCGGGAAAAGATTGTGGAGCGGCTTTTAGTCGCAATAGAGCCCGACAAGCAGGAGGGAGAACCGCCTATCCTACCTATTTTGGAGCGATTTCGTCAAACGGGCTCTACAGGGGAGGTGCTCTTTCGCACCGTGCGCCCCTGCAAAGGCACCTCAAAAAGCCATATTAGCCATGTAGTGCTGGATGCTCCCACATGGGAAGGCTCCGCCGCTTACCACCTGGAAAACATGCCAGAAGTGGTGGCATACGCTCGTAATGATCACCTGGATTTTGTCATACCCTATGTGTGGGAGGGGCATCAGCGAGAATATCGTCCGGATTATTTAGTTCGGCTGCGGTGCAGTGATGGACAAGAGCGAATGGTCATCTTAGAGCTCAAAGGATTTGAAACTGAAATAGATCGCCAGAAGGAAGTGGCTGCCTACCAGTGGGCCCGCGCCGTCAATAACGATGGACGCTTTGGAAGGTGGGACTTCATAGTATGCAAGGAACCTTCTGCAGTAGTTCGCCTTCTGCGGGGGCTGTGCAATCAGACCCCGTAGAGGCTCAGAGTATCTGCTCTTCTAAGTCTTCCTGAGCTTGGGTAGGAGCCCCTTGCGCCAAGTGAAGTCCTTTCTCAAACGAATAATCGTAACCTTCCAGCACATATACGCCTTCCAGCCGCCGCTTGACCCGATTTGGTAATCCCTTAAACACATCTTTACAGACACGAAGTAAAAGGCCCTTCTGCTTATCAACGAGGTAGAAAGGAACCTGAACAAAGAAAGAAGCTACTATTTTCTCGTGCCATTTAAGGAGGAAGACTTCGCGAGCCTTGCGGTCATCCGCCTCAGAAACTTTAAATTCTTCCTCAAGTTGCTCAATTGCCTTCTTGAGGTCTTTGCAGCGAAGTTTGGGTAAGGCCGGCACAGTTACCAGCTGGCGGAAGACCCTTTGGGCTTCTTCGCGATGCTCAGCGACGAAGCCTGCCCGTACCGCCTCTAAAGTGCGGTAAAAAGCTTGCAGGTAAGAGCTCTCCTTCTCCGATTCTTCCAAGGCTTTATAGACTCCTTCTACCCACTCCTTCTTACGCTTCTCGGGAAGACAAAAAGCCTCAGGATTCTCTTGACAACCTACCGAGACCTTGGATAACCCTTTTAAGCCCTCTGTAAGCTGCTTTAAAGTAAGCTCTAAGAGTTCTCTATCATATATGCGCCCTTCCCCAGAAACGAATGGGACTT
>JANWZJ010000086.1 GCA_025054525.1 Bacteroidia bacterium
GGACCTGCTACCGGATTTTCCGTATGAGCGTCAGGAGAGGCAAGAGGACGAGGAAGTACAATCCTAACGCGCGTCCCCGGGGTTAGGCGTTCTGCGAAAAGTTGAGCTCTGCCTTCGTAGAGCTCTTTGAGCCGAAGGAGAAGATTAGACAGGCCTATGCCCTTCTCTACCCGAGTGGGGTCTATGCCCGGTCCGTCATCCTCTACCCAAACCTCCACATGCGAAGTAGTTTCCCGTAAGTGTATGGAGAGACAAACAGGACGGGTGAGTCGAGTCACTGCATGCTTGATCACATTCTCTGCCAAAAGCTGCAAGGTAAAAGGAGGCACTTCTACCTTGGGAAGTTGGGGGGGGAGATTCCACTGAACTTTCAATCTCTCTCCGAAGCGCTGCTGCTCTATCTCCAAATAGTCCCGCACCAAGAGAATCTCCTCTTCCAAAGGGACTTTCAAATGGCGAGCATGGTGAAGGGTGCGCCGAAGCAAAGCCCCCAGCTTAGCCATAAGCTCTTCGGCAAGGGTAGGATTTTCGTAGATGAGGGCTTGAAGGGTATTGAGGGCGTTGAAAAGAAAGTGGGGGCTCAACTGGGCCCGAAGGGCTGCCAGACGCGCTTCATGGGCCGCCTCAAAGAGTTCTAAATGTCGCAAGGCTATACTGACTCCCGCCACGAAGGGTTCTAATCGTTCTACATCCCCGGCTCGCAGGGGTCTTTTTCCTTCCTCAATGAGCAGCCATCCATAGCGGGGAAGGGCAAAAATGGCATCGGCTTCGCCTACCCTATCTTGCACTTCGGGAGGGGGAGGGGTGCCGCTGCGGCGCAACCACACTACGCGACCAGTAGGGGGCTGAGAAGCAGACTGAATGTGAATAGTAGCTATATCTGCATATTCTCGCAGTGTGTCTAAAATAAAACGCTGGAGCTGGGCCTTGTCTACGATTTCCCACAGCAAGGGAAGACGCTCTTGCAGCCGCTTGAACCGATATTGGCCCTGCTCTATGATATGCTGCAGAAGCCGTCCAATCAGCCAGGTCAGTAGCGCAGCACTTATCCCTGCACTCAAGGCGTAATTAGGACCTTTGGCATACAGGAACCCCCCAGCGACCACTCCCGCAGATATGCTTAGCGTAGGAAGGAGTACTTCAGCAGGAGACAAAATGCGGAGGTTCTGCCAGAGGCGCTTTTCACTCAGAAGCAATAACCCTCCCATCCCCCCCACTAACATCGGCTCGCGCATAAGGACCCATGCCATCCATATTCCCCCATAGAGGATAGCCCCGCGCCAAGGGAGATAAAGTATCCCCAAGCTAAGCAGAGCTTCTGCGAAGATTTGCCCTGCTATGGGAGGCACAGCCACAGGAAGAAGCATCCCTCCCCAAGCCACCCGGATACCCCTCTTGTAGCGCAAGGGCAGTCCTCCAATAAGCCATATCCCCCACAGTCCAATGAATAGGTAAGTCTCTTCCAGAAGGGAAACATGCTTCTGCCATGCCCAGAAGAGCCATAGCGAGAATAAGCTCCCTATTCCAGTAATGTACCATAGTTTTTTGGGGGGGCTGAGCTGTCCCCAACTGAGGAGAAGAAACCAAAGCCCTACCAAAAACGCCGTTAGCGCCACTCCCTCCGCAAGCCGATATGCCCACACAGAACGAGGCCATCCCCAGGGAAAAGCAGCTTTACTTTCTACGAAGCATAAATGCAGAGTTTTTTCCCGTTGTACTTCATAGAGGTACAGACGTCCCTGAGCCGGATGAGGGGGTATATCTTTGTACCCGCAGAGCGGAAGATAATCTATCCGCAGAAGTTTATCCCCTTCTCGCAACTCTGTGTCAGCGAAATACGGCAATACTCGGCGAAGTTCAAATGAACAAGAGTCTTGGGGTTGCCACTCTCCGCCATCCGTGTAACGGGCCTCCCAACCTCGTAGGGTATGATATAGGAGCAGAAAAAGCCAGCTTGCTGCTAAAAGCAGCTTATGCTTCACGGGACCTGCGCAATATGCAGGGTATTTGTTCGTTGGCGGGCTTGAAGGGGCATAGAGACTGTGAAAATCACTACATCTCCTGTTTGTACATGCCCCATATCCCGTATAATGTGAAGAATATCGTAAATGGTAGGATAAGTAGCTTCTTCCTTTCGGTAGTAGTAAGCGCGCACCCCCCAGAGGAGATTGAGGGTTGTGAGAATGCGGGGATTAGAGGTGAAGATGAAAATATCGGTTTGGGGTCTCCAGCGGGCCAGTTGGAAAGCGGTGTAGCCAGAGTAAGTGAGGCCTACCAGAGCCTTGGCTCCGACCTCCGAAGCCAAAGTACAAGCAGTCCAGCACACGGCATCCGAAAGATAGGTGGGCGAGTTGGCATCGGGCTGCCCCGCTAAGCGATAAATAGTGGGGTCGGTTTCAGCTGCCATGAGTATGCGTTGCATTTGCCGCACAGCCTCCACGGGATAAGCCCCTACCGATGTCTCCCCACTTAGCATTACGGCGTCCGCTCCATCTAAAACCGCATTTGCAATATCGGTAACTTCCGCTCGCGTAGGGGATGCATTCTGAATCATGGTCTCTAACATCTGCGTGGCTACTACGACGGGTTTGCCCCAGCGATGACAGGTTCGTATGATTTTCTTTTGCCACAAGGGCACTTCCTCTACCGGAATCTCCACCCCTAAATCCCCTCGGGCAACCATAACGGCATCACTCACAGCTGCGATACGCTCTAAATGCTCCAACGCCTCTGGACGCTCTATTTTGGCCATGATATGGGTGGAAGCGCCCATTCGCCGCAAGAAATAGCGCACTTCTTGTACATCTTCTGGACGCCGCACAAAAGAAATCGCCACCCATTCTATTTGGCGGTGTGCTATCTCCAAGAGGTCATCCCAGTCCTTCTCTGAAATCGTCGGCAGCGAAATAGGCCTGCCAGGCAGATTGATGCCTTTCCGACTGCCGATGCGGTCACCTGCCAACACCTTAAGACGAACGGTTTGCACGCCGTCTGTCTCTAAAACCTTGAGCCGCACACGACCATCCTCTACTAAGATTACATCCCCTGGCGACACATCACGAGCTAATGTTTCGTATTCTACTGGTATAATCCCATCCCTACCCAACCTGGAAGAGAAAATCAACTCATCCCCCGGGGCTATTGGTATGGCTTTCTCCAGCTTCCCGATGCGCATTTTAGGGCCCTGCAGGTCGGCAAGTAATGCCACCCGCACCCCTAACTTCAGATTGATGCGTCGCACCTGTTCTATGAAGTAATCATACTCTTCCCAGGTGCCATGACTGAGATTGAGCCTAAGGATGTCTACCCCTGCTCGTATTAGTTCTTCCAGCACCGCCGGGTCCTTGCAAGCAGGACCAGCCGTGGCTATAATCTTGACACGATTATAGGTTACTTTCTGCATACGAGAACCACATCCGATTCCATTCGTGAAGCTGAGCTATTCCTTCTCCAGAGCGCGCTGAGACAAAGCTCATGCGCCAACTTCGGGCATAAGCCGCTGAGAGAATCTTGGACTGATGATAGCGCTGTTTCTGCGTGAGAAGGTCCGCCTTCGTAGCCAAGACCCCATAAACGAATCCATTCTGCTCCAGCCATTCCACCCAGGCTAAATCTAATCGTTGAGGAGGCAAACGACTATCTACCAGCACCCAGACCATCGGACGATAGAGCCAGAGAAACTCTCGCACTTCTCGTTGCCAGCGCTTTCG
>JANWZJ010000087.1 GCA_025054525.1 Bacteroidia bacterium
CAGAAAGTAAGGAGACTCCGGGCAGGCGCCGCAGTACATTCGGCACATAGAAATCAGTACTTCGCTTCATCACCAGCTCCTGGGAATAGTATTCCCCGATTTCCAAGCTGCGCATGCGCTCCAGAAAGAGCCCTGCTTCACTTTCGCGGGAAGCCTCCGCTACGATGGGTACTTCTTCCAACTCCGCTTCTACGGGTTCTAATCGCAGAATCAGTCCTTCTTTCGCTCCTCTTACAGCGACTTTCAGGGGACGATAGCCAATCAGAAATGCAGTCAGCGTATCCTCTCCTTCGTAGGGCAGCACAAAAGTGCCTTTGTCATCGGAGTAGGCGCCCTTGCTGCCTATTTGAATTCGCACGCCTGCAAGGGCTTCCCCTGTGCGACTTTCAATCACGCGACCCGATAACCGAGCCAGAAGCGGACGTGCAGGAGTAGGTACTCCCACCGTCCTTTCTTCTTGGGCCCACAGCAGAAGTACTGTCAAAATTAGCCCTAAACGCAGCATAGGCCTATGATTGCAAAAATAGCGGCTGGGCTCAGAGATAATATCTTTGCATTTATGCGGACTGTGGGCATAATGGGGATTTTCCTGATGGTGGCTTGCCAGCCTACGGGTAATCCCTCCTCTTCTTCAGTCCCCTCTGCCCCTAATGTTTCCCAGCCTGAGCCTTCGGAGGTATGGAGGGTAGCGTTGGATAGCCTCACTACAGAAAAGCAGCGTTCTATCCTACAGAAAGTACTTCATACCGCCGAAAAGCAGGGATGGGCAGGGGCAGTGAGCTATTGCCATGCGGCTGCAGAGACCTTGACCTTCTTCCGCAACGAGAAAATACACCTACAGCGAGTAGCCCTTCGGAACCGTAATCCAAAGAATGCCCTGCAAGACTCGTTGGACCACGCCGCTTATCAGCACTTTGAGCAGAGTAAGCGTAAAGAAAGCCTTGTCTGGCAGGCTAATGATGGAAAGTTGCGCTATTACCGCCCTATCTATATCATCATGCCCCAGTGCCTCAAGTGCCACGGAAATCAGAAAGAGATAGATGGGCCTGCCTTAGCGATGATTCGCAAACTTTATCCTGGGGATAAAGCACAGGGCTTTGCAGAGGGTGATTTGCGGGGCTTATGGAAAGCCGAAATTCAACCCTAATCCTATGCGTCTCATAGCTGTACTGCTGAGCTTGCTCTGGATACAGGCCCAAACATTACGGGGCGACTTGGTGATTTTCTCGGAGACAGGCGAACCTTTCCGATTATATTTAGACGGGGAGTGGATCGGAGACGCACCTACCACCCGAGCCGAAGTACATGACCTGACTGAGGGTTTTCACCGAGCAACGATTCAGATTTATCCCGCTGAGGGTAAGGTAGTCCAAATTAGGCGAAACCTTACCGTGGAGGGCGGCTTCGTGGAGTATTATGCTATCCGTAAGCGAAAAAATCAATATGTAGTCTCGCTTTCTAATCGTGCTCCTCGGGATAATGTAGAGCCTCCTTCTCCCCCCCAAAATCCCCCGCCTACTGCTGGAAGTTCTACGGGGGGTGGGGGACAAAATACGACTATTGTCTTCAATCCCACGATACAAGTACAAACGGGAGGAGGCACCCAGATAGTGCAGCAAGGAGGGCAAGGACCTGCTGCCCCGGGGACAGCCCAACCCCCAGCTAATCTCAGCCCCGTGGGTTATGCCGGCCCTTGCAACTGCAATCCTCCCACAGGAAAAGAGAGTGTGCTTTCCCTCCTGAGTACTTTACGGCAGGAGCCTTTTGAGCAGACCCGAGCTGAGATGGCCCGGGCCTTTTTTCAGCGCTCATGTGTGCTGGCTGCGGATGTGCGAGAAATCTTGAGAACCTTCCAGTTTGAAGACACCAAGTTAGACCTGGCAAAGTTTGCCTATGACTATACGCATGATTTAGCTAACTACCTCACTGTGAGCGAGGTGCTTCTTTTCTCTTCTCAGAAGGAGGAACTGGCCCGATACATCCAGGGGCGCGCCCCTAAGATGCACTGCTATGCGCAAGCAGCCGGATTGCCTCCCCAGCCTCCTGCCCCTCCTCGTCCGCCTCGTTGCACACCTTGTATGAATGCCGCTTCCTTTTCCAAGGCACTGAATACCCTAAGGTCGCAAGGCAGCGACCTTACCCGCTTAGAGATTGCTCGTCAAGTGGTAACTACTAACTGTCCCACCTCCGAGCAGATTCAGCAGTTATGTGCTGCATTAAGTGCGGAGCCCCATCGTCTGGAGCTGGCTAAACTCGCCTATGCGCGAGCGTGTGACCCGGAAAACTATTTCGTCGTACATAGCGCGCTAAGTTCCGCAACCAGCCGAGAAGAGCTATCTCAGTACATACAGAGTGTGGGAGGGCGCTAAACTTGAAGAGTCTCCACGAGTTTCAAAAGTAAGGTAGGCTGATTAGGCGGGTGTAAATGATACCCGCGCATGCCTACTGATTCGGCGCCTCGGATATTGTGAGGATTGTCATCCACGAAGAGGGTTTCTTCGGCAGGCCAGCCCAGCCGCTCTAAGACGTAGGTAAAGGCTTCGGGGTCTGGTTTGCGCTTTCCTATAAAGCAGGAGTAAAATACGGCATCAAAGTAGGGTTTCCACAGGGCTATTTGAGGCTCTACTACCTCTATGTGGAGAAGGTTGGTATTACTAAACAGCGCCAGCCGAAAGTGCGCTTGGAGTATGGATAATACTTCCTCTGCTTCTGGGAGGGGACCTAAGAGCATCGCGTTCCACGCCTGAAGAAGCTGCGGCAAAGAAAGGTGCGGAAACCGAGTACTCCAATGCGCTAAGAAGGTATCAGTAGAGATTTCGCCTTTCTCGTAGCGCTTGAGGATGGGGTCTTCTAAGAGATGGAAAGCGTCTTGAGACAGGCCTAATGCTTGGAGGGTACGTCCATAATCCACGCCATAGAGCACCCCACCTAAGTCTAAGAGAAGATTCCGTATCCGCATCAGGAGGAGAGAGACTGAGCGGCAGCTTGTCGCCGGCGCTCTTTCCACCAGGTGCGCACAAGCGGCAGTACCGACAGGAAAATAATCCCCAAGGCTATGACTTCTATATACTTTCGCAGCCAGGGGAAGGCTTGACCTAATCCATATCCTGCCAGTACTAACGAAAGCACCCAGAAAAGCCCACCTGAGATATTATACAGGATGAAGGTTCGGGCGGGGAATTGCACTGCGCCGGCTAAGATGGGAGCAAAGGTGCGCACGATGGGTACAAAGCGCCCCAAAATAATAGCACTCGCCCCCCAGCGCTGGTAAAAAGCGCGAGTCTGGTCTAAGTACTTTCTCTTGAAGAAACGGGAGTCCTGCTTCTCAAAGAGGCGCTGACCCAACCACCTTCCCGTCCAATACCCCACTTGATCCCCTATGATGGCAGCCAGGGTGAGAGCCACAAGCACCCAGGCCACAGGTACGGGCAAGATTTGGAGGGCGCAGAAGAGCCCTACGGTGAAAAGTAAGGAATCCCCCGGCAAGAAGAATCCTATCATGAGCCCTGTT
>JANWZJ010000088.1 GCA_025054525.1 Bacteroidia bacterium
AAAGCGTACCTTCGCTCCATGCAAGCGGTAGCGGCTGCTGCACCTTCCGTAGCCACTAAACGACGAATCCGACAAATCGCTGTATTAGGCGCAGGGGTCATGGGCTCTCAAATCGCCCTGCATTTCGCAGGGGCAGGTTTTCCCGTGCTCCTCTTAGACATAGCCCCGAAAGAACTCACCCCAGAAGAACAGCAAAAAGGCCTCACCTTAGACTCTCCGCAGGTACGCAATCGCATCGTACAGCAGCTTTTTGACCGAGCCCTCAAACTCTCCCCTTCTCCTGTCTATGAGCCCTCTATCACAGAACGCATAGCCTTAGGCAATTTCACCGATGACCTGCCAAAAATCAAAGATGCCGATTGGATTATAGAAGCTGTCGTAGAAGACCTCAGCATTAAAAAAGCCCTATACGAACAGTTAGAGCAATATCGCCGCCCGGGTACCCTGATTACCTCCAATACCTCTGGCATACCGATGCGCTTGCTTACCCAGGGACGTTCGGAGGATTTTCGCCGCCACTTCGCAGGGACGCACTTTTTCAATCCCCCCCGCTACCTTCCCCTCTTAGAGATTATTCCTGGGCCTGATACAGACCCCGCTATTATAGATTTCCTCATGGACTTTGGCCAGGTGCATCTGGGCAAGCAAACCGTACTCTGCAAAGATACCCCCGCTTTCATCGCCAACCGTATCGGCGTCTTTGCTATTATGCATTTATTGCATGCTATGCCTCGTTATGGCTTCACCGTAGAAGAAATAGACCACCTCACAGGACCCCTTATCGGGCATCCGAAGTCCGCTACTTTTCGCACAGCCGATGTAGTGGGGTTAGATACCCTGGCTCGCGTAGCCCAAGGCTTGTACGACAACTGCCCCCATGATGAAGCCCGAGAAACCTTCCGCCTTCCCTCCTTCCTAAGTGCCATGCTTCAGAAAGGCCTTCTGGGAGAAAAGTCCAAAAAAGGCTTCTATCAAAAGATACAAGTAGAAGGTAAAAGCGAAATCTACAGCATAGACCCTCAGACTTTGGAGTATCGCCCGCAGAAGAAAGCTCGTTCTGCTCTCTTAGACCAACTCAAGCAAGAAAACGACCTGCGCAAGCGCCTATATCTCATCGCCCGCAGTGATGAACCGTACGCCCAACTGCTGCAAGAAAACTTCGCAGCGCTCCTCTCTTACACCGCTCACCGAATACCTGAAATCTCAGACGAACTCTACCCCATAGATGAAGCCATACGAGCAGGCTTCGGCTGGCAACTTGGGCCCTTTGAGAAGTGGGATGCTATTGGATTAGAACAGGGATTAGCTCTCATCCAGCAATATGGCTTTTCTGTGCCCGCTTGGATTCATGAAATGCAAGCCCGAGGAATT
Organism: Bacteroidia bacterium; assembly: GCA_025054525.1. Classification (GTDB taxonomy): domain Bacteria; phylum Bacteroidota; class Bacteroidia; order SpSt-205; family SpSt-205; genus SpSt-205. Next base: position 1,372 of record JANWZJ010000088.1, read on the forward strand.
CATCGCTTCTATGAGGTGCGAGCAGGACGCAAGTATGTGTATAGCCCCCTTCGGAAGGACTACATAGAAGTACCAGGCCAAGACCGATTCATTCTCTTAGATACCTTACGCAGCGAAAGCGTTATCTGGAAAAATAACGGTGCTTCACTTTTCCATTTAGGGGATGGGGTCTTGTGCTTAGAGTTTCACACGAAGATGAATTCCATCGGCGGCGAAGTTTTAGAGGCTATCAATAGAGCCATAGATATAGCTGAGAAAAGCTACACAGGTCTCATTATTGGAAATCAAGGGGAGAACTTCTCCGCTGGGGCGAACCTGGCGATGATCTTCATGATGGCGCTGGAACAGGAATGGGATGAGTTAGACTTTGCGGTGCGAAGTTTTCAGCGTACCGTAATGCGCATTCGGCACAGTGCTATTCCTGTAGTGGTGGCACCGCATGGGCTTACGTTGGGAGGGGGCTGCGAAATGGTACTGCATGCCGATGGGGTACAAGCCGCCGCCGAAACCTATATAGGTCTGGTAGAAGTGGGTGTAGGTCTTATTCCTGCTGGGGCAGGCACTAAAGAAATGGCTATTCGCATCGCTGACCGATATGTAGAGGGGGACGTGGAAATCAACTACTTCCGCGATATCCTTACCATGATAGCCACGGCGAAGGTGGCTACTTCTGCCTTTGAGGCGGTGAAGATGGGATTGCTGCGGCCTTTCCAAACCCGCATTACTCTCAACCGCCAGAAGCTCTTGAAGGATGCAAAGGCTTATGTACTTCTGCTGGCGGAGCAGGGATATGTCCCTCCTCAACCTCGCAAAAATGTTCGGGTATTAGGGCGGACGGCGCTGGGGGGCGTGGAGGCTTCTCTCTATCAAATGTGGCAAGCAGGTTATATCACCGAATATGACCGACACATCACTCGCAAGCTGGCGTATGTGTTGGCTGGCGGGGACCTCACCGGCGTACAATATGTAAGCGAAAGCTATTTGTTGGATTTAGAGCGGGAGGCCTTCTTGAGCTTGTGTGGGGAGCGACGCACTCTGGAACGCATCCAGCACATGCTCCAAACCGGCAAAGCCCTACGCAACTGATAGCCCTTCTTTTGCCTCAGGTCGTTCGCCAGTCCTTCCTTTTAGGCACCTGCTGGGTAGAGGTAGTAGAACCAGCCGCTGGAGCCCAGAAAACGCTTATTCTCCTTCCGGGCTGGAATTATAGCCGCAAAGCTTGGTGCGAAAAATCCTCCCTCTGCGAAGAAGCCCTGCGACGGGGATACCGGCTAATCCTGCTGGAAATGGGCAAAAGCATTTATGCTTCGCAGGTTTTTCCGGAGACTCGGGCAGATTGGCGGCAGTATCCCACTCTAAGTACGCTGAGGGATACGGTGCTCCCTACCTTAGCGAAAAAAGAGCTTCTTCCGCCGAATCGTACTTATTTGCTGGGGTTATCCACGGGGGGGAGGGGGGTAGTGCTTCTCCTAGCCCAAGTAGGGCAATACTTCCGCGCTGGGGCTGCCTTATCGGGGGATTTTGACCCTCATTTAGACCCCCGAGACCCTTTGCTTACGGGCTGGTACGGACGCTACAGCCAACGCTGGGAGGAAATAGATAATCCCCTCCGCCTTGCCCCTTCCATAGACAAGCCGCTTTTTTTGGCTCATGGCGTCCAAGATAAAGTCGTACCTTATGAACATACCCTCCGCCTGCACGAAAAGCTCCACAAAAGCAAGCCTTCCCTTCGGCTGGAACTGCACATAGACCCTCAGGGTGGGCATGACTTTACTTTTTGGGATAAGTATGGACGAAAAGCCTTAGATTTTTTTGAGAGCTTATGAGTGAGGCTAACTGGGCGGCGCTACTCATCGTGGCTCTAAGTGGCGTGATAAGCGCAGGAGCTGTGTTGATTTTCTTCTGGAAGCGAGAAAATGCTGAACGGCGTCGCCTCCT
>JANWZJ010000089.1 GCA_025054525.1 Bacteroidia bacterium
CGATAGATGGGATAGGTTTTAGGCAGGTGAGGCGAGGTAAGAGGAAGCTCCCAGCGAAGCTGAGCCGAAGACTTGAGAGGTATGAGCGGGTCGCCCACTAAAAACCCATTTCCCCAGGGAGTTTCTATGGGTTCTACTCGGCAATAGAGCGTCTCTCGCAAACATTCAGGAGCTAAAGTAAGTGTGCAGCCTACGGAAAGCCCTACTTTCTGTGAGAAACCCGGGACAATACAAGCCCTGAGCCAAGTCGGTATCCCTTTCCCCTCTGGAGAGAACAGCGTATCGGGCAGTTTTCCATTCAAGGCAAGGGGTTGGGTCGGATGGAGGACTTCTCCTTGGCGTGTGCGTAAAGTCTTAGATACCCGAAGCTGCCCCTGTTCTATGCTCCAAGTCCATGAGCGTCCCAGCGGTAAGTACTTCGTATCCGAAGAAGAATGGGTCCTCAAAGTTACTCTTACACGGCTCTGATTTCCTGCAAAGTCCTCGGCTTCTATAAAGTAAGTCTCTATCTTAGGCAGGCTAAAATGAAGGACTCCACTACCTTGGCTCCAAGGTTGGAGATGGTCTGGAGGTTCGTATAAGCGAAGGAGGAGTCCTGGATAGACCTGCTGGAAGGCATAATCCACCTGCCACCGCAGGTATCGCTGCCAGTCAAAGTTGAGGGTGTCCCAGTGCAGTTCGTAGAGGAGCTTTTCTGGGGTTTTGAGTCGAAGGCGCCGCACGCCATTCCAAGCCATTCCGCCCCCTGTACGGTCCCCCACCGAACAAGAAAACCCCATCCTACCCCATACGGAAAGCGTTTCAGGCACTTCATATTCTCGGAAGGTAGAAGAGGATTTTCGGACTCGGAGGGGTAGCAGCACCAGATTGCCCTGCCCATTCACATGTGACGCATAGCCAAGCGGCATAAGAGCTAAGCGAAAAAATACAGGCGGTTCTGCGTCTGAAAGTGAGGGCAGATAAGCAAAAGGAGGCAGCGGCTCATCGTTGTAAGTGCGCACCTCAAAGTGCAGATGCGGACCGAAGGAATATCCACTATTTCCCGCCCAGCCCAGCGTATCTCCTCGTTTTACTTGCCAAGCCGTAGGAGGTAGATAGAGTTCCGCTTCAAACTTGCGTTCTTTTTGCTGCTGGGCGGTGATAAGCTCTTCCCCGGGGGAAGCAAAATGAGACAGATGACCGTACACAGTCTGAATGCCCCCTGCATGACGCACATAGAGTACTTTGCCAAAGCCTGTATAGCTTACGCGGATGCGATACACATAACCATCGGCAGCGGCGAGGAGGGGTACCTCTCCGATTTTTTCTCCTACGCCGAGGTCTATGCCCATGTGCAGGGTAGTTCCCCCGCGAATCTCACCATAGGTGCCTGTGAGGGTGATTTTGCCGGGGATAGGCCAGCTAAGCTGGAGCCATATCAGTACGCCTATCACCGCAGCCGAAAGCGAATCGTTACTGTGAGACGCTGAATTTGATTACGGGGTATGGGGTTGAAGCGCCACTGAAGAATAGCTTCTTCTCCTGCTCTTTTGAGTTCAGGGGGGGCTTGGAGTGTGAGAGCCCGCACATCGGACACGCTCCCATCGGGCTGAATAAACAGCTCAAACTTAACCCGAGCCTCTTTTTGGACGGAATATCGGGGCGGGACGAAATGCAGGAGTCTTCGGTTCTCTACGCCTTCATCTCCTTCGCCAAACTCCAGCATGCCTTTACCCAAATCCCCTGCTTCTGAAGCATCGGGCTTGCCCCCCGGCTGGAATACTTCTTGTTCTTCCTCTTCTTCTTCGGTCTCCTCTTGGGTCTCTTGAGGCTGAGGCGCAGATGCTGCAGAAGGGTTAGGTGGGGTTTCTATGGGTTTCGGGACGGTCTTCTGCTTCACAGGAGAAGGTTCAGGCTTAGTAATCACAGGTTCTGGCACCTCCTGGCGTACAGGGGCAGGACGCGCTACACTCCCCGGCGTCCCTAAGTATCCAAAGTCTATTCTACCCGCTATGGTGTAGTTATTTTCGTCTTCAGGCGGGATAGTCCCTCTAAAAATCACCCACACATACGCTACGACTAAAAAAATGAGTAGCAAGAGTATAGTGAGAAGTGCGCTGATTTGACGGGCTTGCTGCTCTGCTTGCTTATAGGTGAGGGGCTTCATAGGCGCCGAGTGGCAATCACTACACTTCCCCGATGCTCCGCTATAAGAGAAATCGCATAGGCTACCTCCTCCATCGTAACCGTTCGGTCGGTGCGTAAAGTAATAACCCGCTCTTCGGGTTGGCGGGCATTTTTGAGTGCTGCCCGCACATAGCCTTCTAAATCCTTTTTGCGGATGCGCTGATTATCCCAGTACCATTCGCCTTTGGCGGTAATTGTGATGCTGTGGGGAGCAGGGCTGGGCTGCGTAGAAGTACCCTGAGGCAGTTCAACTTGGACTCCCGCCTGACTGACAAAACTCGCCGTCAGCATAAAGTATATCAGCAGCAGAAATACCATATCCGCAATACTCGCTAAGGCAAAGTCCGATTGGGGCTGTAAGCGACGGCGAAACATATTAGCGTACGGGTTCTTGGAGCACGTCTAAAAAAGCAGTGCTGGCAGCTTCCATCTTCAAAATGAAGCCCTGAATGCGATTGACCAGCAGGTTATAGGCAAACTGCATGGGAATGGCCACTATCAGCCCTGCCGCCGTGGTAATCATCGCTTCATATACTCCATCGGCGAGCACAGAGGGGTTGACGTTGCCTTGGAGGTGGGCTATTTTCATGAAGGCCTGAATAAGCCCCGTTACCGTACCCAAAAAGCCCACCATCGGTGAGAGAGCTGCTATGGTAGCCAAGTAAGGGATATTTTTCTCTAGTTGTAGGATTTCCAGGTTTCCTTGATTTTGGATGGCGGCGGTGATGTCAGGCAAAGGAGAACCTAAACGGCTAATGCCCTTCCCTACCATCCGAGCAAAAGGCGTAGGTGTGGCAGTACAGAGCGCCTCGGCTTTGCGAATATCTCCTTGGCGGATGGCAGCTTTTACCTGCTCCATGAAGGTAGAAGGGTCTTTGTCGTACTTTGCTATTAGCAGATACCGCTCCAAGAAAATATACATGCCTATTCCAGCCAAAACAATCAGAATCGCCATGCTCCACCCCCCCATGATGATGAAATCCAGAAGCGTTAGTTCTACGGGTTTCGAGGTGCTCCCAGCTTGAAGCCAAAACATGCCCAAAAATACAGCGTCAGGGCTGCCCCGCAGCGATGTATTGGAGTAAGGCTTCGTAAATGGCTTCGGCGATTTGCTTTTGACCTGTTTCTGAGCCGAGAT
>JANWZJ010000008.1 GCA_025054525.1 Bacteroidia bacterium
AAGCGAGCTTCGTAGGATATGAGCCGGTTACGCTTACCCTCTCCGCTGCGCAAGCCGCCCAGCCTATCACCCTTACCCTCAAAGAAACGAGTGTGCGTGCCCAAGAGGTAGTGATTTCTGCTACTCGGGTCAGTGAAGCCGTCATGAACTCTCCAGTAACTGTGCTCAAAATGAGCTCCCGCGAAGTTCAAGAAGCTCCAGGACTCAATGTTTTTCAAAATATTCCTTTTGTCAAAGGCGCCGAGCAGGTCTCTTCCAGCCTGACCTTCCAAATCGTCAATACCCGCGGCTTCAACTCCACTAATAACACCCGCTTCGTCCAGCGCATGGATGGCGTGGAGATGCAGGTACCTGCCCTGAACTTTCCTCTGGGCATGCTCACCAACAATAACGATTTAGATATAGAAAGCGTGGAAATTATCCCAGGTCCTGCCTCAGCTCTCTACGGACCAAATGCCTTCAATGGTCTCCTCAATATCTATACCAAAGACCCTTTCCGTTACCCAGGTTCTTCTGGGTATGTACGCTTCGGCGTCAATCACATAGATGGCATAGACACCACGCTGCGCCCCCTGTTTGATGTATCCGTGCGCTCTGCTTTTGCATGGCGTAATCGCCTGGGCTTCAAGGTAGTATTTAGCTGGTTTGACGGGCATGATTGGATTCCGAGTAGTACAGTGGATAGAGGGAATTATGCGGGGGCGGCTGGCGCATATGCAATCCCAGGTGCCCAAAATCCTGGCTACGATGCCGTCAATCGCTACGGCGATGAAATCCGAATCTCTCCAGCTCAGGTGCGTACAATTGCTGGCAATCTTCCTATACCCCCCCGCGACCCTAACGATTTGGATTTCTATCTAGCTCGGACAGGATACTTTGAGCGGGAGCTCACCCAATACTATGCAAGAGCTTTCCGAACTACAGTAGGACTGTATTACCGAATCACAGACAAGCTCCAGCTTAGTTATACGGGCATGATAAGCACAGGAGCTACTATGTATCAGAGTGTCAATCGATACGCCTTTCGGGATTTTCTCTTTCACGTAAATAAGCTGGAACTAAGCGGGCCTGATTTCAGGTTCTGGGTCTATGGCTTAGGGGAAGATGCGGGTAAAACATACGATGTACGGTTTGCTGCCATCAATCTCCTTCGTCGTGTCAAATCAGACCAGAACTGGATGGTTCAATATGTTTGGAACTATACAGGACAGCTCCATCAGCTCTTCACTCTGCGGGGATGGGACCCTGCGGCCTTTGGCATCTCACCAGGGGGAAATCATGCGGAGTCTCGGGCTTTTGCTGATTCGGATCGGGGAGAAGCCGTGGCTGCCTACATCTTAGCCAATACCCCCGCAGGCGATCCCATCCGAAATATCGTACCAGTTTTGCGAGGAGGAGCCCGCCCTGCGCCAGGTTCACCCGAGTTTCGTCGCCTCCTCAATGAAATCATCGCTCAGCCTAACTTCGCCGCCGGTGGGGCCCAATTCTTTGACCGAAGCTCCCTTTACCATTCTGAGGGACAGTACGATTTCTCTCGTCTGGTTCGCTGGGTAAATCTCTTAGCAGGAGGAAACTTCCGCTATTTCCTCATGAACTCCAAGGGTACTCTCTTCTCGGATACAGCTGCGCCCATCGGGTTATGGGAATATGGGGTTTTCTTGCAGGCGAGCAAAAATTTATGGAACGACCGTCTGCGTCTCATCGGCTCTCTGCGCTACGATAAGAATCAAAACTTCATGGGGCAAATCAATCCTCGCGCGGGCATTCTCTTCTCCATAGACCCCGAAAAGAAGCACAACCTCCGCTTCTCCTATCAAACAGGGTTTCGCATGCCCACCCTCCAAGCTCAATACATAGACCTAAACCTAGGGGTGCTGAAGTTCATCGGAGGGTTACGCCAGTCTGATACATATTACGGCATCATCAACAATAATTACTCCTGGGCTTCCGTGAATGAATTTCTGAATGCTGTACAGAATCGTACCCGAGGCACAGCCAACCCCAGTGCTTATGCAGACTTTCTACGAACCTTACCTATTGAGAATGTCAAGCCCGAGAAAGTAGGCGTGCTGGAAGTGGGCTCTCGCCATCTCATTCTGGACAAAATCTATATAGACTTAGACTATGCATACTCTCGCTACCAAGACTTTATCGGTACCATAGACCTCATAGGCCCGATAAGGTACATCCGAAGCGATGGCTCCATCTTCATGGGACAGCTTACGCCTGACTCCATAGCGAGTGGAAGGTATGTACGCTATCGCCGCTACTATAACAGTACCAACGTAGTCTATACCCATAATATTGGGATTTCCTTCCAATACACGATTAGTCGCCGCTTCTTCGTAAATATGAATTTCAACTATGCCGATATTATCCTCAGCGAAGCAGCTAAGAAAGACGCATTGATTGCAGGATTCAATACTTCTCGCTATCGTACCTCCGCTTACCTAACAGGCCGAGAACTCTTGCGTAACCGCAGGCTCAGCTTCACGATTGGACACCGCTGGGTGAATGCCTATTTCTTCCAAGAGCCCTTCCATGAGCAAATCATCCCAACCTATCAGCTTGTAGATGCTCAAGTCTCCTACAAGTTCCCAAAGATTAACACTATGCTTCGGGTCGGGGGACAAAATATCCTGAACCTTCGGCACATACAAGTGCCTGGCGGACCCACACTGGGTGCCCTGTACTATGTGCAAGTGTTATATGATCCGTTCTTGCCGTGATAGGGTTAGAGGGGCGGCTGCTTTACGGATAATGTCCAAAGTACGGAGAAGCTCATCGGGAGTTCGGGGTTCCATGAGCCACGAGCGATAAAGCTTTGCATTAGAAATGCCTCTCAGGTAACCGCTGTAATGCTTGCGCAGCTCTATTACTATCTTCGTGGGAGGCTCGAGAAGAAGTCGCAAGGCATAGCGGAGATGTTTCTCTATCATGCTTAGCCGCTCCTCCAAAGAAGGCGGAGGAAGCTGCTCCCCTGTGCGAAAGTAATATTTGATTTCTCGGAAAATCCACGGATACCCAATCGCTGCCCTTCCTATCATGAGGGCATCGGGACGGTAAGTGCGATAAAAGTGCCATGCGGTTTGCGGGCTGTCAATATCTCCGTTTCCGATAATCGGTATTGTAATCGCAGGGTCAGCTTTGAGCTGGCCTATCCATTCCCAGCGAGCGGAGCCCTTATAGCCATCAGCACGCGTGCGAGCATGTACCGCCAGCGCCTGAATCCCTACCCTCTGCAAGCGATGGGCTACCTCTATAATCCGAATACTTTTCTCATCCCAACCTAACCGAGTCTTGACCGTTACGGGCAGGGTGGTATGCTCTACGATTTTTTGGGTGAGGTACTCCATGCGGTCTACATCTCGCAGAATACCTGCCCCTGCCCCTTTGCACACGACTTTGCTGACAGGACAGCCGTAGTTGATGTCTATCCAATCGGGCTGTACTTTTTCCAGACGACGGGCTGCTTCTCGCATCGCTGCCTCCTCCGCCCCAAATATCTGAATCCCCACCGGACGCTCCTCATCCCATATTTGGGCTTTCTTCCAGCTCTTCTCTATCTCCCGAATCAGCGCCTCACTGGAGATAAACTCCGTAACCACCGCATCAGCCCCCATCTCCCGGCATAGCCGCCGAAAAGCCGCATCACTCACATTCTCCATCGGCGCCAAAAACAAAGGCGGCACAGCACCGCCTGTCCATTCCACTTTACCTATTCGCATACTTCATAAAGGTAGCATGAAGATGAGGGTTTGTAATTTTCAGAGAGAATACCTAACTTTGCTACGATGCATCTTCTCTACCTGACTGGGCTAATGCTCCTGATGTGGGCACAGAACGTGGGCATCGGCACAAACTTACCTTCTCACACCCTACATGTAGCGGGAGGACATGTTCGGCTGGAGGGCTTAGCGGGAACAGGCACAGCCTTAGTAGGACTCAATACCCAAGGAGTTACTTATCGCTTTGGCTTCTCGGGAAACGCTAATGACATGCTACGCGGCGATGGTACATGGGGCCCTGATGCAGGGGACTGGCGCCTCTTAGGAAATACAGGTACTAATCCCGCTTCCCATTTCTTAGGTACTACCGATGCCCAACCCCTCATCCTCAAAACAAACAATACCGAGCGTATGCGTATCCTCTCGGATGGGAGAGTTCTCATCCGTACCAATTCACCTCTTATTGCCAGAGCCGTGCTACAAATCAATGGTTCTAATGATCAGCGCGCTATCTTTGTCTGGAAAACTACCAGTAGTGGCACTCCTGCGGTATTAGGCATAGCTACAGACGATGGTCCAAAGGCGGGCGTGGTGGGAATTGGAAGAGATAATCCTGACGGAGTCGGCTCAGTAGGTATGGTAGGAGTTGTAGACTTTCCACATGGTTACTTAGGACCTGGAATCGTAGGCACGGGCGATTACCATGGGGTGGTAGCTTATGCTGAGAATACTACTGGAGACCGCTCAGCAGGAAGATTTCAAACTACCGTCGGTACTCAGACCCTACGAGTATTGGTCGCTGCCTTCGTTGGAGGTACGCAGTATAAGATATGGGGTCGCTTAGAGCCAAGCAATACTATCCCTACCACTTCCACTGTTATTTCTGATACCCATAATAACCTATATGCCTTAGCTTGCCCTGAGTCCCCTGAAATTTTCTTCATGGATCGGGGCGAAGCCGAACTCACAGGGGAAGCCGTACGGATTGGTTTAGACCCAGCCTTGAGCTTCAATCTGTATGTAGATGCGCAGTATCCGATGTATGTATTTCTGCAGCCGATAGAAGAAGATTGCGGGCTCTATGTGGCAGAGCGAAGTCTGGAGGGCTTTACAGTTAGAAGCAGCCGTCCCAACTGTCGCACTCGCTTCTACTGGTGGATGGTAGCTCGGCGCAATGATACCTACACACCGGAGCGGCTGCGCCTCTCTAAGCATGTAGGCGTTAGGCTTCCTGTCGTCCCTCCCACCGTACCGTAAAAAGATGCCTCCTATGCGGAAAGGTAAATACTTGCTGGGCTTGCTTATCGGCGTATATGCGCAGACGAATGTAGGGATAGGTACTACGAGTCCTACCCATCGGCTTCATTTGGCGTCGGGTACTTTGCGAGTAGAGGCACTTTCTGGCACAGGTACAGTTTTAGCTCAAACCGATAATCAGGGAGTATTAGGGCGATTCTCGGCAGCCCTTAGCTCTGGTCAATTCTTACGGGGAGACGGGACCTGGGGACCCTCTGAAGCTGGAGACTGGAAACTAACAGGAAATGCCAGCACGAATCCTTCCATCCACTATGTAGGCACGGTGGATGCTCAGGATTTTCGGTTAGCCACAGATGGTCAAACGGCATGGCGTATCCTTAGCACAGGTTATCACTGGGTTGGACGCCATACCACGACTACTATAGAGAATGGCTTAGTGTCCGTGGAAGCTCCCTCAGGCTGGATAGCCGTCTACGGATACAAGAGCACAGGAGACATACCCGCCGTACGAGGCACAATCGGCGGAAGTACTTCGGGCCCTGCTGTGATGGCTCTCAATACGAACTCAAATGGATGGGGCGCCATAGGACTGGGCTCCAACTCCACCATAGGTACGCTACCTACTAATGGTGGAGGCGCTTATGGCGCAGGAAGTAGCATAGGCGTTTGGGGCTCCTTCCAAAGCAACGCGAATGTATCTGGCTACGCAGGAGGGGCCTTTGCCGTGCGGGATGCAGGAGGAACCTATGATTGGGTCTATGTGGCAGGGTATGAAGGAACCATCCAGCGAAAAATATGGGGTGTAGGGAGTGTATCCACTAACATCTATGATGTTTCCTCCCAGCAGTATCATACCCTTTTTGCCCCCGAAATGCCTGAGATTCTTTTCTGGGATCAAGGTCGTTTCACAATAGCGGAAGCAAGGGTATGGGTGCCCATAGATACCCTATTGAGCCAACATATCGCTCCTCCTTTTATGGTTTGGCTACAACCGTATGGCGACATCACGGTGCGAGTGCGTGAAATAACCGAGCGGGGCTTCTGGGTAGAAGCTGATCCGCCTCCCAACTCCCCGGTGGAGGTGGGCTTTCTCCTCCAAGCCCGACGAAAAGGTACCCCCGACAGCCCTTATCACTTAGAGCGCATGCCCTCCGTTCCTCCCGAACGATTCTTCACGCCTTTCCGCCCCGTCCTCCAGTATTACACCCCTGACCAACTTCACGACCCCAAATAAATATCCCTATGCGATACTTGCTGTGCTTGTTAGGATTAGGAGCTTGGGCTCAAAATGTAGGCATAGGCACTACTACTCCTACGCATCGGCTTCACCTGGCTAACCTTTCTGCCACAGACTTAGGAGTCATGCGCATTCAGAGTTTATCTTCCACGCATGGCAGTTTAGCTACCTTCTCTCCCAGTGGTGTAGCAGGAAATGTAGCTTTCACAGGCAATGTAGTAGATTTATTGCGAGGTGACCTAACTTGGGGTGTAGACCTCACAGACTGGCGATTAGTGGGGAATACAGGCACTAATCCTTCCTCTCACTTCTTAGGCACTACCGACAATCAGCGGCTGGTCTTTCGCACCTCCGCTATCGAACGCATGCGAGTGCTTACTGACAGCAGAGTATTGATAGGCACTACTTATGATACCACTCCCAGTACTAATACGCTTATCATCCGCTCACTGGATGCTGCCACTGCTAAGGGGTTAGTGGCGAGGTCGGATACCATAGGAATTTGCGGCGTAGTAGATGATAATATAGGTCCTGGCGTAGCTGGAGTATATTACTCCACAGCCACGAGTGGAATAGCCTTTTTTGCCCGAGGGAATAACCTTACGGGGGCTATGCCCACTGTTATCAATCCGGCGGGCTTCGTGGCTCAGGGGACTATCCGAGGTATCATGGGAGAAGCCAGAAGCACTACCCCAGTTCCTCGAAGCGGAGGGTACTTTGAAAGATTTGGGGGCGGTATCTATTCCAGAGTGGCAGCGGTAACCGCAACAGACGAATACAAAATTCTGGGGACTGGCACCGTAAATACCGTCATCCAAGATGGGGCAGGGGGAGTACGCTTGCTGACGGCGCCAGAGGCTCCTCAGTTTCTCTTTCAGGACTTCGGAGAGGCTGCATTAGAGGAGGGAGTAGCCTTCGTCTCCATAGAACCTAAGCTCCTTCCGTATATCCAGTATGATAAGCTGCTGGCATGGGTTACGCCCTTAGGGCCTTGTCAGGGGCTATATGTGCAGCTGACAGACCGAGGGGGCTTCTATGTACGGGAGAAGAATGGAGGACGCAGTAGCGTGCGATTTATGTGGGCCTGGAGCGCCCCTGTGAAAGGTTGGGAACGCTTCCCAGCTGCTCCTCCCCCTCCTCCTGTAGCCAAAGGGCGCCCGTAATTTTGTATCTTTTCTCAGTGCGTAGAATATACTTTCTGGGTCTGCTCGGTGGGCTTATGGCGCAGGATGTGTATTATGGAAAGCTACTTTTTCAAGTAGCCCCTCCCTCTCGCCGTCTCCAAGCGGAAGTAGAATGGCACTATCAAGGGGTACAAGATACTGTTCAGCTTTGGTACCTTCGGCAAGGGCTGAATATCACCTCCATGGAGGGGAACCCCTCTATACGAAGGTACGAGCGCAATCTCAGCACAGGCGAAGTGCGCGTCGTTTTGGGCCAAGTGCCGGTAGGAGGCAAGGGTTGGCTCCGGGTAAAGTATGAAGGCATCCCGCCTCGCTCGGGCTTCGGTTCCTTTGAAGTGGCGCAGCATAGCACGGGCTGGTGCCTCTGGACCCTTTCGCAGCCCTATGGTGCACCGGACTGGCTCTTCTGCCGAGACGCCCTCGGCGATAAAATAGACTCTCTGGATATTGCTGTTATTACCCCTGATACTCTCCTCGGGGTATCTAATGGCAGATTAGTAGCAGATTCGGTAAGCAGTACGGGCTGGCGGTGGCGCCACTTTCGGCACCGCTACCCTATCGCAGTGTATCTCATCGCAATCGCTGCTTCTAACTACGTCGTCCAAGAGTTTCCCGTGCAGACCCCCTACCACCGCTTCACCCTGCGCAACTACGTCTACCCTCAGGATACTGCCACCGCGCGCCAACTTTCACAAACCTTTCTGCCCTATTTCACTTGGCTGGAGGAGCGGATAGGTCCTTATCCCTTCGCCGCAGAAGACTACCAGCAAGTCCAAATTGGATGGCGCGGCGGCATGGAACATCAGACCATTACTTTCTTTGGTACTTATTCTTTAGAGCTATGGGCTCATGAACTGGGACATCAGTGGTTTGGGGATTGGGTTACTTGTAGCAGTTGGCGAGACATCTGGATTAATGAAGCCTTTGGCACTTACTTAGGTGGTACTGTTTTTGAGGTCTTGAATCTTCCTATTTTTAGCATATGGAGGCGCAACATATTGCGCGCAGCTTGGCGGGATACCCTAAATACCATCTGGGTAGAGGATACAAGCAGTGTAGGTCGCATTTTTTATTACCCTACCACCTACGCTAAGGGGGCTTTAGCTCTCCACATGATGCGAGAATATGTGGGTGAGGTGGCTTTCTGGCAAGGGCTACGAGCTTTCCTAAGTCGTCATGCAGGTGGTTTTGCTTCTACGCAAGATTTCGCTCGGGCCGTAGCTCCTTATTGGGGCTCTGTGGCTACTCAGGCTTTTATCCTCAGCTGGATATACACCCCTGGCTACCCTAAAGCCCAAATACATTGGCAGGGCAGCCAAACTGCCGAAGTGGCACCTGCGCAAGCCTATCCCATGCGCTTGCCTTATCGGGCTATTCTCGTTACAGGAGACACCTTGTGGGAAAGTACAGACCTTATGAACAATCGCCTCTTAGGCTTCCCCCAGAATGTCATCAGATTGCAGCTTGACCCCGATACACTTACCCCTTACTGGCGCATTCGGCAAAGCACGCCCATCGCAGCCAGCCTTGCCTTTTGGCCTAACCCCACAACTGGCCCACTTCTACTCCTCACAGAAGGCATAGAAGAAGTACGACTATATGACTTAGCTGGTAAGGAGATTCTCCGCATAGAAAACCCCCATAAACCCCTTCTGCGCTGGGATTTGCATACTTTACCTGCGGGTATCTACATCTTAGAGACACGAGCAAGGGAAAATCGCACCGAAGCTAAACTCATCCTGCAGACGCCCTGAACGGTATTACAGTTCTGCTTGTGCCTTGGCAGAAGGTTCATCCGCTGCGCTGGCAGGTTTTACGTCCGGGACTACCGCCAGAGGCGGCTTATTTCCCTGGGGATGAAGATAGAGAAACTTTACACTTTGCGGCTCTAACCGAAGAAGGAGAAGTGGTAGGGGTGGCTTCTTACTTCTCAGAAGTATATGAGCCGTTATACCAGGGAACGCGCATGTATCGTCTGCGCGGCATGGCTACTCATCCCGATTGGCAGCGGCAAGCCGGAATAGGCACCCTCTTACTCAGAAGAAGTCTATCTTTTCTCAAAGCACAAGGCATAGAGGTGGTCTGGTGTTATGCTCGCATAGAAGCAGTGGCATTCTATCAGAAAAATGGCTTCCAGCGATGGGAAGCCGCCGGACAAATAGATATTCCAGGAGTGGGACTTCACGAAGTGTGGTACATTCCCCTGAAAGCTGATGAGAAAAACATAGCCTCCTACCGAGCCCAGTCTTTACAATAGCCTAAGTCTTACATAACTCATCCTTCATATGTAGCCCTCACTTTTGGGGCGATATGAAAAGCATTCGTAGAAACCTTATCTTCTTCTCCCTCAGTATCGGGATTGGTTTGACTGCCTGCAAGAAGAAGAAAGATGAACCCACTCCCCAACCCCAACCTACAGGGGAGCGTTTAGACACATTACAAGGTGAGCTTACGACCCAACGCACTCTAGACCCAAACAAGAAGTATCTGCTCGTAGGTACCTTCATCGTGAAATCAGGCGGAGTGCTACGCATCCCCGCAGGAACGATTATCTTCGGAGATAGACGAACTAAGGGCACTCTGATTATTGACAGAGGTGGGAAAATATTTGCAGAGGGCACCGCAGAAAAGCCTATCATCTTCACTTCTCGCTTCGGACCAGGGGAAAGAGACCGCGGCGACTGGGGTGGAATTATCATCTTAGGCAGAGCTCGCGTCAACTCTAACGCCAACCCTGACCAACCCACCACTAATATAGAAGGCGTTAACCCCCCCGTCGTCTATGGTGGTAACGATGATAATGACAACTCTGGCGTGTTGCGATATGTACGCATAGAGTATGCCGGCGTAGCCCTCACCCCTAATAATGAGGTTAACAGCCTAACGATGGGGGGAGTCGGTAGCGGTACTAAAATAGAATATGTTCAGGTCTCTTATGGAGGCGATGATGGCTTTGAGTGGTTCGGTGGGACAGTAGATGCTAAGTATCTTGTCTCGTTTGGTACATGGGATGATGATTTAGATGTGGATTTAGGCTGGAGGGGACGGGTGCAGTTTGCCTTAGTGATTCGTGACCCCTACGGCGCTGATCAATCAGGCTCCAATGGGTTTGAGTGTGATAACGATGACCGCGGCTCAGCCAACGCTCCAATCACAGCAGGAGTATTCTCCAACGTCACGGTGATCGGTCCCTTCATGGTCAGGGGAATGCGTCCTTCCCCCAATGCCAACTACCAGAATGCCATTCACCTCCGACGCAATGCCAGCGTCTCCATATTCAACTCAGTAATCGGCGGCTTCCCGAATGGACTACGAATAGACGGAGGTACAAACAGCACCTTTGAGCATTACACGGCGCAGCGCGCCTTCCTGCAGAATAACGTGCTCTTTATTGACTCTACGAACCGAGGCAATCTCTTCCGGGGCGAGTCAGGCGTAGAAGGATACTGGACAAACCCCAGCAACAATAATCAGCGGGAAGTTACCGACTCTCTCTTCTCTAAACTTTTTGGATATAGCCCGAGCAGTCCCATGCCCTTCTTCAGCTTCGTAGAAGGGCGGTCCAATCCGGATCTGAGATTGCCTTCCGGCTCACCCCTTGCCAGCGGAGCAGACTTCACAAACTCTAAGCTGGATGGTTTCTTTGAGCGCGTTAGTTTTCGTGGGGCTTTGAGACCTGACCGAGACTGGACCGACGGCTGGTGCAACTTCGCCCTGCAAAATGCCCAATACTGATTCATACATGCTCTTACGAAGGGGCGGGAGCTTTATCCTGCCCCTTTTTCTCTTAGCTGGGCTGCGCTGTCAGAAAAGCTCATCCTCAATCTCATGGCAGCCTGAAACCCAGCCTCCGTATCTATTAGACTCTATCAAAGTCCGACTATATCCCTTAGTGGCAGGAGCTCATGCAGCTAAAGACTCTATCCGCTCCTACCGGTGGGAATTGTGGATGTCTGTGGGGGAAACCCTTTACTTTGGTCTGAGCCGTCCTGCCCGCAGCCTATACCCCCATCGCCGAGAAGCGGTGGTAGGACGGGCTATCCTGCGAGATACAGGCTTTACTCTCTACGAAGAGCTTTTCTGGACTTATCGCTTTCATAAAGATACTATTCGTGCGCTTACTCAGAGCCTCTTCCAAGCTTGGAGGAAAGGCATATCCCTGGATACATTCCAAACAGACTTCATCGCCTTTCCAGACCCTTACAGCTTCTACGATGTGCACGCACGAAAATGGCGCAGAATTGTAGGTAAGGACACCATAGACTATGTCAGCCAACTTGTATCACCTGTATAATCTATGATTCGTAATACCCTTTGGGCTTATGGGCTACTGCTCGCAGTAATGACCATCTCACCCGCACACGGGCAAACTTCGCTTCGCCGTTATCGCATAGCGGTAAGGGATGCCCAAACCCAAGAAGCCTTAGCAGGAGCCACAGTCCTACCGCTAAGAGAAGGAATAAATGGAGTACTGACCGATACCTTAGGCGTGGCTACGCTTAGTCTCCCTCTTTCTTCAGAGACACTGTGGGTAGAAGTTCGGTACTTAGGTTATGTTCCCGCCCAAATACCTATTACCACTCGCAGTAATCTTTTCCTGGATGTCCAGATGAAACCAGAAGGCGTAAAACAAGAGGAAGTAGTTATCACTGCTGCACAGGAGACTCGCACGGAAGTTTCGCTCTTAGCTGCGCTGCAACAACTTCCTCAGATTGCTACGGGACTTTCTGCTCAGACGATTCAGCAGACGCCAGATCGCACAGCTGCGGCAGTCCTGAGCCGAGTTACAGGCATATCCCTCAATGATGGACGCTTCCTCGTAATACGCGGCATGAATGAGCGCTATAATCCGATTCTCCTCAATCGCTTACCAGCCCCTAGCACAGAACCCGATAGTCGCGGTTTTGACTTAGAACTTTTTCCAGCGGGGATTATTGACCAGGTACGAGTGTATAAAACACCCGCTTCTTATCAGACAGGGGATATGGGAGGCGGCGTAGTTGAAATTCTCACACGCCGCAGCAGTGAAACGCCTACCC
Organism: Bacteroidia bacterium; assembly: GCA_025054525.1. Taxonomy (GTDB): domain Bacteria; phylum Bacteroidota; class Bacteroidia; order SpSt-205; family SpSt-205; genus SpSt-205. The sequence goes on from JANWZJ010000008.1 coordinate 12,446, forward strand.
TTCACCTTCAAACCCGCTGGGCATACCTACACGGAACGACTTTCCGAGAAGGACTGCTCAATATTCAAAACACACCGGATCTGTGGGGCGCAGGAACATCGGCTCGGGCCTTGCCAGAAGGTTTTCCCCCCGATTTTAACGCTATCTCCTCTACACAAGCTCAGCAGTGGATGCTCCGCCTGCCTAATACCTTTGAGCTTCGGCGAATACGTAGCACCCCACCCGCAGGTCAACTCTCCTTCTCCTACGGGACACCATTGTCCCAGAAACTCTGGCTTATCACTGGCTCTGCTTATAGTCACAGCTTCCAAACAATGCGCATCCTCCGCAATCGCTATGAAGTCTTAGTCCTGCGCCCCAACGCCAACGCTAAACTCTTCAGTTATGAAGATTATCAGACGACTCGGCTTGTTCGCCTCTTCGGCTTTGCTAATCTCATCTGGAATCCCTACCCTGCCCATCAGATAGAAACAAACCTCTTTGCTGCCCGACTCACCGAAGACGAGACAATCATTCGGGAAGGCTTCTCTCTGTACCAGCGCGGCGGTGAAACTCCTTTCCGTAACTACAGCATGCAGTATTTAGCCCGCACTTTGGGTGCCTTGCAGGTGGGCGGCGCCCACTACTTCTCTGAACACAGTGGCCTCCGCTGGGATATTGGCAGCAATCTCACCCGGCGAGACGAGCCTGACTATCGCAGAGTGCGCACTGTACGCACCCCTGGGGACTCCCTCTACCGAATTATTGTGCCTCCTGGACCTACCACCTTTGATGCGGCTCGATTCTATAGCGAACTCCGTCAGTACGGCGCCGATGCCCAACTCATGGGCTGGACAGAACTCTATAAATGGAAATGGCAAGCAGGCATGCAAGCAGGATATATCACACGCACTTACACAGCGAGGTGGCTCTCTTATACCATACCGGCTACGACTTCGCCTGTTTTCTTAGAGTACTGGACGGCTCTACCAATAGACCGAGCCTTCCGCGGGGAAAATCTCACTGGCTTACGGCTGCGGGAAGGAACGAATCCAACCGACCGTTATGAAGCGCAGCAGTGGGTCGGGGCTGTTTATACTTCGGTGGAGCGGCAAATTGCACGTTTCTCTATCCATATGGGTCTGCGCTATGAATACACGGAACAGCGACTTACTTCGGCTACTGCCACTGCCCCCGTGCAGGTGAATACCCCCTTTCCTCTGCTCATGCCTTATGGAAATGTGAGCTACATGCTCAGAGAAAATCAGAAACTGCGCTTTGCTTACAGCCGAACGCTCAATCGGCCGGCTTTACGGGAGCTGGCCCCCTTCCTCTACTATAACTTCGCCTTAGAAGTACAGCAAGCTGGCAGTCCTTCTCTCCGCCCTGCTTCTTTGCACAACATAGACCTACGCTATGAGCTCACTCCTTCTTTGGACCAGCTTGTTTCCATAGGAGCATTCTATAAGTACATCAAAGACCCCGTAGAGACCTATATCTTGCGAGGGGCGGATCAGCCTACAGTAATTTTCGGGAATGCACCGCATGCGAAGCTCTTGGGTATAGAAGGAGAAGTACGACTGAGGCTTAGCCGGGCCTTTTCTACCTTGGTGAATGCAGCTTATATTTGGAGCCAAGTGGATATGGGGGCGCGATTGGGGGCAGCCGTACCTGGTAGTACCCCGCTTCAGGCGCGCCTGAGACCGTTGCAGGGACAAGCCCCTTACTTATTCAACTTCATGCTTTTCTACCACTCCCCCAACAAGAAGTGGGAAATCACAAGCGCAGGACAGCTCGTCGGACCACGACTATGGTGGGTAGGCGACAGTTTCAATCCTACCATCTTCGAAATGCCGCGACCCGTGTGGGACATGAGCCTGCTCTACCGACTCACTTCCCGATGGTATCTCCAGCTGCAAGCCCGAGATATTATCAATGCCCCTTTTATCTATCGGCAAGACAGCGACCTGAATGGGAAAATATCCCCTCAAGAAGATATAATCTTTCGGTTTGTACGGGGTTCAGAATGGAGTCTGACTTTGGGATGGAAGCTATAAAGCCCCCTCCCTACGAGCCACTCTAACTTCTACTCGGCTTGGCTGCACCCATACTAAAGCCCCCCCCTTAACCACAAGCCTGCTCAGCGGATTTTACACTACATTTGCATTTGTAGCTATGAAGGTAGGAATATGGAATGAAACTCGGCGCGGGGATCCCCGCCTTCTACTATTACCCGAAGAAATACAACGCTTGAGAGACTTAGGCTGTGAAGTGCTTATAGAACGAGGCGCTGGAAGCGGCATGCACATTCCCGATTCGCGCTTAGAAGAGGCTGGCGCCAACATCGTAGAAAATGCTCAGCAACTGACAGAAGAAGCAGAGATTCTTTTATGCTTAGGTATGCCTTCGCTTGCTGAGATAGAAAGCTATCCCATGGACAAAGTACTAATAGGTCTTCTACAAGTGTGGCGTCACGAGCAACAAGTACAAGCCTTATCTCAGAAAAGTTGGACGCTATTTGCTTTAGAGCACGTACCTCGCACGCTGCAAGCACAAAACATAGATGTATTTTCTGCGATGGCGGCTCTAAGTGGTTATGCCAGTGTGATGCTGGCGGCTGCTCATGCCCGCCGAGCATTAGCTCCATTCAGCATCGGAGGAACAAAACTGGATTCAGCTCAAGTAGTAGTCATAGGGGCTACCGCTGCAGGTATGTATGCCGCACAGACCGCACAACGTTTAGGTGCCAGAGTAGTAGTATATGATACCCGTCCTGATTCTCGTCGTAAGATTCAAAGAATAGGTGCTATTGCCTTTATCCCCACAGGTGACTCCAATCCTGAATCCGAGAAATGGAAGAAATATCTCCAAGAGGCGGATATAGTGATTACTGCGCTATTTGCGCCGGATCAGCCCGCACCTAAAGTCTTTTCTGCAGAATGGAGACAGCATCTGCGCCCAGGGAGTGTGGTTGTAGATGCAGCGGCAGATTTCGGCGGAAACTGCAGTGAGGTCTCTCCGGGTGAGAATACAGAAATAGATGGTGTCAAAATTGTTGCTCCTCTGCGACTGGCTGCCTCTGTACCTTTCCATGCTTCCCGGCTTCTTAGCCGTAGCTTTGCCCGATTTCTCAGCTTTTTCCAGCTTTCCGATGGACAGCTTATTCCTCATGCCAATCACCCCATACTACAATCCACCTGCGTGCGCTGGCGAGGTAGATTACTACTTCAGTTCCCCTCCTAAGCATGGGCAAAGCAACTGCGTCCAAGTTTGACCTGCCATCTCGGATACGACTGGTACGCTACCTGGCCTTAGCGGGTGTGGCTTCTCGGCGCAGTGCCGTACGAGCCATTCAGAATGGCCAAGTAGCCGTCAATAGCACCATCCAGAAAGAGCCTTGGGTCTTCGTAGATACCCAAAAAGACATAGTTACCTACCGAGGAAAGCGCATTTTCCCTGAAAAGCCTGTCTATATTCTCCTCAATAAGCCCAAAAATACTCTCAGCACCGTCCGAGACCCTCAAGGACGCCCCACTGTATTAGACTATCTACAAGATGCTCCCAAGGTTAGGCTCTATCCCGTAGGAAGGCTGGATCGTAATACCACAGGTATCCTGCTCCTTACGAATGATGGGGACTTAGCGCAGAAACTGCTTCATCCGCGCAGCCAAGTACCCCGCACCTACCGAGCAACCACCATAAAACCCATGAACGCCGCCGTCGTAGAGCAAATGCTGCGAGGGGTGCCTTTAGCCGACGGAGTAGCCCGAGCTGATGAAGCTTTCTTGGAGGATTCTTATACCTTGATTCTTACTTTACATATCGGACGAAAGCATGTCGTGAAACGCATGCTGGAATATGCCGGCTATCGGCTTAAGAGTCTAGACCGAATCGCCTTCGGGCCTATCAAACGAAAAGGCGTGCCTCGGGGAAAATGGCGCTTTCTCACCCCTCAGGAAGTTGGTTGGCTCAAAATGTTACCGGATCCCCGAAAAAAATCCTAATCTATGCCCATACGCATAGCAGATACACGCGCAGAAGTCCGCAGTTCCGAGAGAAGAGCATTACTGGAGACTTTTGCATTCCTTACCCAAACCCCTCAGGTAATCCACTTGCATACAGAGGAGTTCAGCGCCGTGTGCCCTGGTACAGGACTACCTGATATAGGCACTTTGGACATATGGTATATTCCCTCTGACCGCTGCTTAGAGCTCAAATCCCTCAAAATGTACCTCTTCAGCTACAGAAATGCAGAGATATTTCAAGAACCAGCGGCTGACCTAATCTTTGAGGACCTATGGGAAACGCTTCAACCTCGGTATATGCGACTTTCTCTGCGTTACAATATCCGAGGTGGTATCCTTACTACGGTTCACATAGCTAAAGGAGATTTAGGACAACTTCCCCCAGAGACCCAACTTATCTTGCCTAAATCTTCGTGAAGGCAAGCATAGCTATAGGAGTTCTCACAAGCCTTTTCTTTGCGATATGGCTTTTTCTGCCTACAGAGAAGATCATCGCGGCGACAACCTTAGATGACACCTTCTATTATCTCCAAATTGCTCGAAACTTTGCACAGGGTAAAGGTCTAACTTTTGATGGATATGAGCCCACGAATGGATTTCATCCGCTTTGGCTTGCTGTACTCGTACCCATAGCTTATTTTTTCCCGGGGGATGAGGTGCTGCTGCGGTTAGCCCTGGGGCTATGTGCGCTACTGATTGGAGTGAGCGCTGCCCTTCTTTGGCGACTACTACAGCCTATTGCCCAGCCTTTTCGCCTAATCAGCTTCCTCCTAATTCTCTTGGGCTGGTGGGCCGCCTGGATTCTTTTCTCAGGAATGGAAACGAGCCTACTGCTGGCCCTGTTGCTCCTTCTACTTCACCACTACGCCCACCTGCTCAACAAACCCACCCCCTCCCAAACAGCGAGGTTGGGACTCCTATCCGCCCTTCTCATCCTGACCCGAATAGACATGAGCATCGTGGTAGGTGGCTTGGGCACGGGATTACTACTTTACCCTTACTTTTCTCTGAGCCAGCGAGTGCGTATAACTGCACTCTGGGGCGGCATGACCCTCCTCCTGGTCTTACCCTATTTCACGGCAAACTGGCTTCTTACCCAGCATCTTCTTCCCATCAACGGCGTGGTCAAAACCCCCCAAGGCTCCCTCACAGAAAGGCTCTTGCATAACCTTCTACCTCTCCAACGACTCCTGCAAAACTTCTTGGGATTAGACTTACCTTCAGCCCAAATAAGTGCTTATCTTATCATAGCCCTATTCATAGCGCTTGCTCTCTACTTTATCGTTCGTTTCCTCCTATTCCAGACAGCCTTTTTTGCATTAGGCAGCTTACTTCTGGCAAGTCTGACTCACCTTTTCATCCAACTCATTCTTGTAGATAAACTCTACCCATGGCATTTGACAACAGAAATTCTATCAGGGGGTGTGCTCTATGGGATTGTATTTTCAGAGAGTTCTGCCCTGCCGTATATACTACGAAAGCTCTTGGCATGGACGATAGCCATACCTGCATTCGCACTCGCCGTGTCTCTGCTATACTTCCGCTGGAAAGAAGACGGAAGGGGCAATCTCTATCTTAGCTTTTACCGGGCTGCGCAGTGGATACGCCATCACATTCCCATACAAGCTCGGTTAGCCGCTTGGGATGCTGGAATTTTGGGCTATTTCTCCCACCGAAGCACGACTAACTTAGACGGGCTGGTAAATAGCTACGCATATTTACCCTACCTAAGAGGAGATAGCATACCCGCTTACCTCAGAAAAGAAAACATAGATTACTTAGCTCAGTACTTCAGTGCGTCTCTGCCTACGGACAGCCCTTGGCGCTCGCTCTTAGGAGATACAGCATATGCAGAGAAATTTATATACAGGAGAACAGGCTTACTGCACGAAGGACAAGCTATTCCCGCAGAGTTTTTGATTATGCGGCTCCGGCGATAAGTTGCCCCAACCCGATAATCTCCCAGCAGAACAAAAACTATGTAGATAAGGTAGCGTTAGGCTATCACTGGAACATCTATCTTTGCAGGCATGCGGTATTTTCTCGTAGCAGTAAGCCTCATATGGTATAGCTGTACTCCATCTCCTCAGGGCACAGAAGCTCAAACCGCACCTGCTCAGGCCCCCTCTTCAGGTGCAGGTGGTAAAGTACTAACCCTCTCTTCCAGCGAGAGTAAAGTAGTCGCCGTGGGTGCTAAGGTTACAGGCAAACATGAAATCGCCTTCCCTATCCAAGAAGGCAACCTGCAACTGGCAGAAAATGCTCCTTGCCTCAGTAGTGGGAAGATTGTCTTAGACATAGCTCACTTGGAGGTCTTAGACTTACAGGGAGAGGATAAAAAAGAGCTGGAAGAGCATTTACGCAGCGAAGACTTCTTTCTGACAGAGAAATATCCTACGGCTATATTTGAGATTACAGGATGCGAGAAAGGTACGGGCGATACGATTCTGCTTTCGGGTAATCTCACGATGAGAGGAGTTACGAAGAACATTCGTTTCCCCGCCGTATTCACTCAATCCGGCGATAAATGGCAAGCCAAAGCTGCCTTCTACATCAATCGCCAAGAATGGGGCATCGCTTATCGGGGACGAAAGGATAATCTCATACGAGATGAAGTAGATATTCGCTTAGAGATTGTAGCCCAGTGAGCGGCTGCTGGTTGGTCAAGTCCGAACCCGAAGAATATAGCTTTAAAGACCTACTGCGCGAAGGGCGGGTGATATGGGACGGGGTGCGCAATCCCCAAGCCCAGCGTTACCTTAGACAAATGAAAAAAGGAGATGAGGTCTTTTATTATCATACAGGTAGAGAAAAAGCGGTAGTAGGTTTAGCTGAAGTAAGCAGAGAAGCATTCCCCGACCCAAACGACCCTCGGTATGCCGTCGTAGAGCTACGCCCCAAAGCCCAGTTCTTTCAGTTTGTGCCCCTCGCTCTATTCCGGACCGAACCTTCTCTGGCGGAGTTTGCTTTGCTACGACAGCCGCGCCTCTCTGTCATGCCTGTATCTTCGGAGGTAGCTCACTGGATTAAGCAGCAAGCAAGATACCCAGCGTAAAAGAATTTGTTACCTTTGTCATCAATGGGGTTACGATACTGGATATTTTGGTTCTCCATAGTATGGGCGCAGCAGACTTTAGTTAATCTCCCTTCGATAGAAATCACACATCCGAAGCGAGTATTTGTACTGCATGAAAGCCAAATCCGATTCTGGCATCCTGAGCCCCACTGGGTAACGACCCACTTTCTTACTTACGGGCTGAGCCACAAGGTAGAGTTAGCGGTTACGCTACATGACATAGGTATCCCTCGGCAAGCCTACCGTTCTTTGGCGATAGGCTACAAATGTACAGAGGACATTTTCGCAAGAGAACTCCCCGAATTAGAGCTTAAGTGGGCTTTGGGTCAAATGCTGATAGTTTCTCTCAGTGGTAGGCGCCCCGGTTTATGGACCTATGTCCTATGGAGTATGCGCATACCTCATTTACGCACGCGCCTATCCGCTGGTATCAATGCAGGACCGCCTGCTCTTTTCGGAGAGACCGGACATAAGTATCCTTTAGATTTGAGCACAATAGATTTCATCGGCTCTATAGAACAACCTATTGGCGAGCATGTCAATATCATCTTAGAGTGGTTCTCTGGCAGACATCATGAGTTTGCGAGCCTCATTCCTGGCTTGATTGTCAACTGGAAGGACTGGACTTTCGTGCTGGGCTGCCGTATCCCTAACGACGCAGAAGAAGGCATCAGTTTAGTCACGGAAGTAGGGCATACCTTTTAGCTTATTTCGTAGTTCCAAAAGAGCTACACCACACAGATATAGCTGCAACCATTCAACATCCAGCCGGTAACGGATATTTAGTACATGGTTAGCAGCATAAAATCCCGTGAATAATGCACTCACCGTAAGTACATAGAGAGTGAAGGATTTGTAGCGTTTGAAGCCGTAAAGTGCGCCCAGAAAGAATAAGAGATTCACAAGTATGACGGGAAGTTTGCGCACTATCCAAAACTGAATGGACTCATTAGCCCAATATCGCGGGGGTATCCACCAGAAGATCACAGCATTCAGCAAGGTGCGCTCTGCTACCAGTAGCAGCCCCTTCTCCCGAAGCACTTTCCGACCTAACTCTTCTAAGGCAGGACCGCCCTGCTTTTCTGGCAAGACAAAAAGAGAATCAATAAGCCGGGTTACTTCTGCAGAAACAGCATATTTAGGAGTAATAGCTAGCTTTGGATGCCATGATATGATAAACGCATGTTGACCAGCATAGGTTTTTGTCCAGGTCGGATAGCCGAAAGTGAGATACCCTCGCAGCGCCCATGCCCCTATTACAAGCAGAGCGAAGGGAATAAGCCTAAGAGCTTCTTTCCAGCGAAGGGTGCGCGCGATAGCGATGAGCATCGGTATAAGAGCCACAGGCTTCTCCAACCATGCCAGACCTAACCACAGTCCTAAGAAAACAGCCCATCCCCACTGAAATTGCATCCGCAGCTTATATAAGCCTATACCCCAAAGTACTGTGAGAAAGATGAAGAGGGGGGTATTCTCCAAAACGGTGGGATAATAGAAAAACGAGGGATGGAAGGCAAATAAGAGACCTACTACTCTACCGAGTTGAGCTGAGAGCATGAGATTACTCAACTGATACAAGAGAAGGGGCATCCAAGAAAGAAGGAAATGCTGTACGATAACAGGCGGCCATAGATTAGCGGGGTCGCCCCCAAGCCATAGGAAGAAAGCTAAAAATAGTGGATAGAAGGGGCCTTTTGCAGTCGTAGGGCCTCTGTCGTAAATGCTGAAGCCTTTGCCTTCTGCCAAGTGAAGCGCTATATCTAAATCCTCAGCCCCATGAATAGGTGGCTTGATAAGAAACTGAAAGACCATCCGCGCTATAAAGTGTAGGATTCCTATGTACAGGAAGAAACGCTCAGTATGATTGAAGAATAGGTCTCTCAGGAAGCGAACCACACCCACTGCTGCCCTTGGAACTTAACTTCCATTCGGCTGGGCTGGTCTATGGGCATAGCAGTACCTATGACCTTCGCATCTACGCCATAAGTGCGACTCAAATCTATGAGCTCTTCCCCTACTTGCGGCTCTGCGTACAGCTCTAAGCGATGACCCATATTGAAGGTTTCAAAAAGTTCTGCCCAAGTGCGCTTACCTTCCAGCAAGCGAAAAATAATAGGAACTGGAAAAAAATTCTCTTTCCGAATAAGCGTTTGGGGGAAATATTTCAGTGCTTTTCGCTGTCCTCCGCCCGTACAGTGAATGGCTCCATAGAGATAACGGCGATATTTGGGGAGAATCTCTCGCAAAATCGGGAGATATGTACGCGAAGGAGAAAGGAGCAATTTCCCCACTGGTATGCCTTCTACTTCATCACGGAGGCGAAGCGTACCTTGGTAGGTATGAGTTAGGGAGGGTTCAGTCGTTTCAGGATACTGATGTTTGTAGGAAGCATCCAGTAAAAGGTGCCTGGCAGCAGTGATTCCATTACAGCCTACGCCGCTATTGTGTGTATTTTCATAGTTAGCCTGCCCGAAGCTCGCCAACCCTAAAATCAATATCTCTTTGTCTGGTCTTCGCAGCGGAATCAGTTGATTAGCGGGTACTCTGGCGGCCGCCGTAGCCTCTAATCCTATTGTGCGCACAACATCGGGCATGTCTGCTGTTTCGCCACCTGCTACTTTGGCGGGAATGCCCAGCGCTTCAAGCTGCTCAATGAAAGCATAAACCCCCCGAATAATCGCCATCACTATCTCATCGGGTACGAAGAAGGGATTGCGCGTAATTGTCGTAGAAAAGACAAATTTCCCTACGATACCACTACAGGCAAGATCATCGGTATTCATGACCAAGGCATCCTGAGCTAAGTCAGACCAGACCTGCATATCCCCTGTTTCCTTCCACCAGAGGTAAGCCAAGACTCCTTTCGTACCAATACCATCGGCATGGAGAGCGAAGCGATAAGCTGGGTCCCCTGCTATGTCGGGCAATATCGGTGCAAAGTAGCCTGATTTAGCGGGGGGAAGACTTTCTAAAAAGGATTTATGCGCCGATACCCCTAAAGTCCGGTACCAGTCCTCAGTCACGGGAATCTCGTTTGCGCCCGAAGAGTGAGAAATGCACGAAACGCTCAGGATGAATGCGCAGTTCCTCTAAGAGCATGCGAAGGCTAATCGTGGTCTTATCCAGGTCTCGGTATAAGCTACTATCTCGCAGCAGAAGTCCCAACGAACCTTTCCCTTCGTTTATATGATGGAGGGCTTGGTTGAGCTGGGCAGAAGAAGAGTCTAAATGAGCTATAAGGGAAGGTAGCCTTGCCCTTAGAGAATCGCTTGTTTTTTCTAAAGAGTATAAGGAGTTATTCAGGGTAGGGCGTAATTCGCGCAGGGTTTGGTCCAGCTCGGACAGCGTACGACGGAGTTGAGCAGTGGTAGGCGTGAGTTCGCTGCGAGTATGGTCTGCCAGTGCCTCTATGCTGTGGAGCGTGCGGGGTATAGAGCCTTTTTCTTTCTCCAGAATCGCATTCAAATAGGAAGCAGTTTGCTGAAGTTGGGAGAGAAGGCCTTCCAGTTTTTCTTTGAGAGGACTGAGTTCGCGTGTGATTCGGTCTATCGTACCCGTAGCCAAGCTATCCAATAAAGTGTCTCCATCTTGAGCCAACTTCTCTGCTTTTCCTGGCACTATGGCAAGTCCCTTAGTACCCAGCAGGTCTAAGTTTGTAATAGTAGCCCGAGAGTCTATAGGAAGCGGTATTGCTCGTAGCACCTCAAACTCTACTAACACTTGACCCGTGCTGGGATTAAAGCTCAGAGCTTGAACCTGTCCTACCTTATAGCCTCGGTAAAGGACTTTGTCGCTGGTGGAAAGGTTATCAGCATTATCAAAGACAGCGTAATACGTATTGTAGCGCTGGAAGACGGAGTGCCCTTTGAGATAGTTGAAGCCGAAGAAGAGGATGACGGCTGCGACTACGAAGATGATGCCGATTTGCGCTTCACGGGAGAGTCGCATCTCACAAAAGTACGCTGCCTGCGATGTACGCAGGCAGCGCAAAGGGTTTTACTTGAGAAATACGATAAGGATAGCCACTACTTCCGCAATCAGAGCCACCCCTTCTATGAAGGCGGCGGTGAGAATCATGTTATTGCGGATTTCACCTGCGGCTGAAGGCTGACGGGCTATCCCCTGCAGAGCAGAGGCAGCTAATGTACCGATACCGATTCCGGCTCCAATCGCTGCTAATCCTGCGCCCAACGCAGCGCCTAAGTACTGAATAGTAGAAGCTGTCTCTAACCACATATCGCAGGCAAAGGTAGGAGTTTAGTGGGATTCTTCTACCGCCATGCCCAAAAACACAGCAGTAAGAAGCGTGAAGATATAGGCCTGAATAGCAGCTACTAAGGTCTCTAACCCCATGACAAAAAGCCCCAGCGCTATTGAAAACACCGACACTCCTAATCCTACGGCTACTGATTTGAGTACCGCTGATAGAATGAAAATGAGTCCTATCACGGAGAGCATCATGAGGTGTCCCGCGAAGATGTTCGCAAAAAGACGCATCATAAGAGCAAATGGACGCGAGAACATTCCCAGCAATTCTATGGGCATCATGAAGAGTTTGAGCCAAATAGGCGCACCAGGATACCAAAAGATATGAGCCCAATACTCTTTAGTGCCGTTGATTTGCACGAGGATGAAGGTGATAAGGGCTAAGAGAAAGGTCAAGGTGATATTTCCCATGATATTGGAGTTGAGGGGAGTGAGTCCCAGTAGATTACTAGCCCAGATGAAGAAGAATACGCTAAGCAAATAGGGCAGGAACTTATCGGCTTTTTCATGGAGGGAAGGGCGAGCGATATTGTCCCTCACAAATAGAATCACAGGCTCCAGCCAGCGAGCTGCCCCCTTAGGCACGGCAGAAGTAGCATAGAGTTGAGCTGCTTTTCGCCCTATCCACAGGAGCAGGAGTCCGATAAGGAGAAGCTGAAAGGCTGTTTTAGTGAGCGAAAGGTCTAATATGGGCTCACAATCTATAGCAGCCAGTTTGCCCTCCGGAGTCAAGGTATAGCCTTTGGGTTCCAGTTGGGCTTGGACTTCTTCAGCAGTGTGTCCTGTTATGAAGAAGAGAGAAAGCCCTCGCTTTGGATGGTAAAGAATCCTTGGCAAAGGAATACTTAGCGCCAGATAATGGGTAGTGCCGTCGGCATTTTTGCCCCAGGGAATGTCGGTAATATGCCAATCATAGCTATCCTTGACGTGCGCTAAGATGAACCCTGTACCTTCTCCCCCCCCAGCCCATAGAATAGAGGAGAGAAGCCCGAAGTATATTACTATGCTTCTCATGCTCAGGGGCGCAAGTTATGAAAGATGAGCCCAACTTCGGCTATCAGGAGGAGTACCACCATAATAACGATTACAGCCCCGAAAGGCACAATCTCAGGCCGATAAAGCCAAGCAATCAAGGCTATCAGAAGAGGGAGCAGAACGAGCCGTAGGGCTGTCGGGTAAGCAAAGGCTATGTTGGGATTGGCTGCCTGCCTCAGTTTGATAGAAAGACCCGTTATGCCCACGACCGAGAGCCAGGCCCAGAAGCATGCCATCCAGGTATTTTGAGAGACATGCATGCGCTCAACCACCGCAAAAGCGATAAAAGATGCCCCCCCTATTATAGCTATAATGATTATCAGAGGCTTTCTCATAGTCGAAGGATTACCCAGAGTACATGAGCTACTCCACCTAATGCAGCGATGAGCAAACCATACGGACTAAATCCCAAGTACCGTTCTACAAGGTACCCTATCAGTGTCCATAGTCCCATGATAGCCACAATTTCTATGCCCACCGAGAGGGCGCGACGCCAACTATCGGACGGCTTGGGCTTCCGCTTGGGCGTAAAGCGCATCTATGGCATCTTTATACTGAGAGAGAATGACTCGGCGCTTGAGCTTGAGGGTGGGCGTCAGCTCACCTCCCTCAATCGTCCATTCCTTCGTCAGCAGAATGAACTTCTTCACTCGCTCATATTGAGAAAACTGTTGATTGATTCCTTCTATTTCCTGCTCAAAAAGTGTAACTACCTTAGGATGGCGAACAAGGTCTTCGCGTCCCATAAAAGATATGCTCTGATCAGCCGCCCACTTCTCCAAGGTAGGGAAAGAAGGCACAATCAGCGCTGCGGGAAACTTGCGAAACTCCCCGATGACCATGGCTTGCTCTATGAAGACAGAGCTTTTGAGCGCCGACTCTATAGGTTGTGGGGCGATATATTTACCGCCCGCCGTTTTGAACATCTCCTTCTTTCGGTCTGTAATGAAAAGGAACCCATCTTTGTCTATTTTACCTACATCTCCCGTGTAGAACCATCCTTCCTTCAGTACCTCAGCGGTAGCCTCAGGATTTTTGTAATACCCGAGCATGACATTAGGACCTCGGACGGTGATTTCGCCTTCTCCTTCGGGGTAGCCATCCAAAGGAGTGATACGCACTTCTACCCCCGGGATAGGACGCCCTATAGAGCCCAGTCTATATGCATCAAAAGTATTGACCGAGATGACGGGGGAAGTTTCGGTAAGTCCGTATCCTTCCATAATAGGAATGCCCGCTCCCCAGAAAACCCGCGCTAAATGAGACGGCAGAGCTGCCGCCCCCGTAACAATCAGCCGGATATTGCCCCCCAAGGCCTCCTTCCACTTGCGAAAGACCAGCGCCCTCGCCAAAGCAAGCTGGAGAGAATACCCTAATCCATATTTTTTCTCAGGATCGTAATCTTGAACAAGCCCCATCGCCCAGAAGAATAGCGTGCGCTTGATACCTGTCAGCGTTTGTCCCGTAGTTTGAATTCGTTCATATACCTTTTCTATGAGCCGAGGCACAGAGGTGAAGACATGGGGCTTGACTTCTTGCAGGTTATCTCGAATCGTGTCCAAGCTCTCTGCATAATACACTCCTATTCCCATCGCTAAGTAAGTATAGAACACCATCCGCTCAAAGCTATGATTGAGCGGAAGAAAGCTAAGCGCACGCAGTCGCTCTGGACCTTCGGTTTTCGGGAGCAGGTTGAGCGAACGCACTGTAAGTACATTAGATACGATATTATGATGGGTGAGAATCACGCCCTTAGGTACGCCTGTCGTCCCCGAGGTGTAAAGAATGGTAGCCCAATCTTCTGGCTTCACAGCTTTCTTGTAAGGGGTGAGGTCTGTGGTATCATGCTGTCCCAGTTTGAGAAACTCTTCCCAAGCAGTGGCATCCGTCTCAGCATCAAACACATAGACCCGCTCGATACTGGGACACTGAGGGAGAATGGACTTTACTTTTTTCCAAATATCTCCGCCTGAGCAGAATAATATCCGGCTCTCAGAGTGCTGGAGGATATACTCATAATCTTTGGCGATGGAGTTAGCGTACATGGGTACCACGACGAGGCCGATTTGGATAGCGCCCAAGTCCACGAAGTTCCATTCTGGGCGATTATTAGAGACAAGGGCTACCCGATCCCCCTTTTGCAAGCCGAGCTTGATAAATGCACGGCTGACGGTATCTGCGATTTGGGCTACCTCTTGGGTGGAGTAAGTGTGCCAGCGTCCTGCTTTTTTGCCTGCGATAGCATCGGGACGAGGCTGGCGAAGCTGTTCGCTTAGGAAGTCATGCAGGCGACTAATACTCATACCACAAAAATACAAAGGCGGGAGCATGGGTGGTAAGCCGGGTTCTGTGTCTACGTCTGCATGGCTCTGAGCGACCTACCCGCCAGCTCTGGGAGCGGTCTTTGCTGGCTATTTGGTCTCGCGCCGGCTTGGGGTTACCCTGAGGGGACGCTTTTACCGTCCCTTTTCACCCTTACCCCAGTGGGCTGGGGCGGTTTATTTTCTGTGGTCCTATCCGTCGCAATCCCTTGCAGGACTGCGCCCTCCCTTTCGGAAGGAAGCCTGCTCCCTGGCGCCCGGACTTTCCTCTGGGGAGCTAACCTCCCCAGCGCAGACGCCCCCACCTCCCGCTCATTTCCCCGCAAACCCTAAATCCAAAATCCGAAACTCAGCTCGCCGATTCGCTTGCTCATCCGCATCCGACAGCTCAGGATAAATCAAAGGCATGGCCTCCCCATATCCTATAGAAGATAGTCGCCTCGCATCAACGCTTTTCTGTTTGAGGTATTCTACTACTGACTTCGCACGATTATTTGAGAGCTTGAGATTGTAGGCTTCGCTACCATTGGTATCCGTATGTGCCCCAATCAGAATGCGCAGCCCAGGATTTTGCTGTAAAAGCGTAACTAACCTATCCAGCTCCGACGCCGCATCTGGCCGAATATCATACTTATCAAAGTCAAAATAGATATTCTGTAGCACAATCGGACGCCCAATCTCTATGCGATCCAAATAAATGTCTATATCTGCCTCTAAATCAGCAGACTTCGTCGCATCCCTGGTAGAAACCGAGACTTCATTAGCTAAATACTCGGGAGCATTTCCAATCAGACGATAATCTTTACCCTGTGCTAAGGTGAAACGATAAGCCGCACTCTGATCTGTATTGAAAGTATCTAAAGGTATGAGCTTATCCCCCTGTACTTCATACAAAGTTACGGTAGCGAAGGGAATAGGTAACTTCGTTGCTCCATCGCGTACCGTACCATGTACGGCGAGTTCTATCTTTGGACGGAAAATGCGCTTCACTGCATAAATATCATCCCTTCCTCCCTGACCCGTGGGCGGACGGTTAGAAGCTATGTAACCAAAAGTATCTTGCTTGACCCAGAAAAGGGAGAAATCATCGTACGATGAGTTGATAGGGGCGCCCATATTTTGTACGTTTTGCCAACTGGAGAGGCGACCTTCTGCTCGGAATACATCATAACCTCCCAGTCCTGGATGCCCATCCGAAGCAAAGTACAAAGTGCGCCCATCCGCCCCTACATGGGGATAAATCTCGTTGAAGGGGGTATTGATTACTTTACCTGCATGTACGGGAGTGCCCCATTCCTTGCCCGTCCTTTGCGAATACCAAATATCCGTGCCTCCCAGACCTCCATCTCTATCTGAGATGAAGTACATGATATTCCCGTCGGGGCTTAGGGTGGGCTGGGCATCATAAGTAGGTACGGTTTTCTTTTTGCCTTTAGAGTTGACGACGACTTCCTTCTTCCCAGCGATAGCCTCTAACTTCTCAAAAGGCCCCCATTCGCGAGTCTTCTCATCAAATACACTGCGATAAATCCCACAGCCCCAATACTTATGTATTTTTCCTCCACCACAAATGCTGTAGTACATAACTAAGCTCCCCCCCTCCGTCGTGATAATAGCACTACCATCGTTTGCTATGGTATTGACTTTTTTACCAAGATTCTGGATAGCCATAGAGGAAGAACCAGCAGGTGCAGACTTCCCTTTCCCTTTCCCTTTACCCTTACCCTTCCCTCCTGATTTCTGCGGCTGCGCTTTCCCCTGGGATTTCTCTGTGGGAAAAGGATAGCCATCTTTATTACTTCTGAGCTGCACCATCCAAAGGTCGGAGTAGTTCTCCTCGCCATATTCGGAGAACTTACCCTTGCTTAGCCCGCCTGCCCGATGAGATGTAAATATGAGGAAGCTATCCTTTTTGCTCTTCACTACAAATAAAGTGGGTGCGTATTCACTGGACTTGGTATTGACGATAGGAGGAAGCAGGGCGAGTTCATAGTCAGGTGGCTGAGCCATAAGCTCTAAGGCTACCTTACAGCCTTCCAGCTCTACTTCGGCTTCTTTGCGTAGAATATCCTTCGTTGTATGCCGACGAAGAAACTCCTCCAAGTTCTGCTTGGCATCATCGTATCTGCCGAGTTTTTTCTGAGCGATGCCCAGGTCTAAATACAAAGTGTCATTCGTATTCGGATTGATGGAGAGCGCACGCTGATAGGCCTCCACAGCCAGCTCAGTTTGCTGAGTGTGCCAATAGCAGCGTCCCAACCGATAAGCAGCATATTGATTGTTCGGGTCAGCGGAAAGAACCTTTTTGTACAGTTCGGCGGCTTCCGTAGCATTCCGCATGGCATATTCTCCATCGGCCTGCTCTAAGAGTTTGCGGACTTTGGAGTTTTGGGCGAGCAGCCCAACCCATGAAATGGAAATAAGAATCCCTAGGGCTCGCATCTCGCCTGCAAAGATAGCGCATAACTTTGTGCGTATGTGGACTCTGGCATCGGTGCGCAAGGCTTTCTTAGACTTCTTCGCGGCTAAGAATCACCTGATTGTTCCTTCTGCCCCCCTTGTCAATAAAAACGACCCTACTCTCTTCTTCACGAATGCTGGCATGAATCCCTTCAAAGATGTATTCATGGGCTTCCAGGACCCACCAGCGCCCCGCGTAGCTGATACCCAGAAGTGCCTGCGCGTCTCAGGCAAACACAACGACTTAGAAGAAGTGGGGCATGATACGTATCATCATACCTTCTTTGAAATGCTGGGCAACTGGTCTTTCGGGGATTACTTCAAAGCGGAAGCCATCGCCTGGGCCTGGGAGCTTTTGACTCAGGTGTATAAACTTCCTCCTGAAAAGCTCTATGCCACTGTATTCGGTGGGGATGAACAGTGGAAACTACCCAAAGATGAAGAAGCCTACGAACTCTGGCGCCAATATCTACCTGCCGAGCGGATTCGCTTCTTTGGACGCAAGGATAACTTCTGGGAAATGGGGGATACAGGCCCTTGCGGTCCCTGCACCGAAATCCATATAGACCTTCGCCCTGACGCCAAGGATAGCGCCACCCCCCTTCTCAACTCGGGTAATCCCCTCGTGATTGAACTCTGGAACTTAGTTTTCATCCAGTACAATCGCCGGGCAGATGGCTCCTTAGAGCCCCTCCCTCTCAAGAGTGTGGATACCGGCATGGGCTTAGAGCGCCTCACGATGGTATTGCAGGGGAAAACTTCCACTTACGACATAGACGTCTTAGAGAAAGTGCGAAGAGAAGTAGAGCGCCTTTCAGGCAAAGTCTATGGCGCTCATGCCCGCAGTGATGTAGCGATTCGGGTGATTACGGATCATATTCGGGCGATTGCCTTTGCTATTGCTGACGGACAGATTCCCAGTAATACCGGCGCCGGCTATGTTTTGCGCCGAATCTTGCGCCGGGCCCTGCGCTACGGGTATCAGTACTTAGACCTTCATTCGCCCTTCCTGCATAAACTGGTGCCCACCTTGGCACAACTTTACGCCGATATTTTCCCCGAGCTTCAGCAGCAATCCGAGTCGGTGAGCCGCATCATAGAAGGCGAAGAAGAAAGTTTCCTGCGCACGCTGGGACGCGGCATCCAAAAGCTGGAACAATACCTACAGCAGCATAAGGACAGTCATACGCTCCCAGGCGAAGTAGCATTTGAGCTATACGATACTTATGGATTTCCGCTGGATTTGACGCAGCTTATTCTGCGGGAGCGCGATATGACCGTAGATACAGAGGGATTTGAACGAGCGCTCAATCAGCAGAAAGAACGCAGCCGACAAGCTACTCAGAAGAGTTGGGGCGATTGGGTGGAGTTTTATGAGGGGGAGCATTCGCATTTCATGGGCTATGATGCTTATGAGGTGCGTGCCCGTATCATGCGCGTGCGCGAAGTGCAAGAGGCAGGTGGCAAAATACGCTACCATTTAGTCTTAGACCAGACTCCCTTTTATCCAGAGGGGGGCGGCCAAGTCAGCGATACAGGCTACCTCCAGCGTGAAAAAGACCGCATCTTCATAGAAGCTGTCTATCGGGAACAGGACAGCATCATTCACGTAGCCTCTCAGCTTCCCCGGGACTTAGAGGGGGAATGGTTCGCTACCATAGACATACCCCGAAGGGAAATCATTTCTCGGCATCATACAGCGACTCATCTTCTCCATGCCGCCCTTAGGGAAATCTTGGGTACTCATGTGCGTCAAAGCGGTTCTTTAGTGGCGCCGGATCGTCTGCGGTTTGACTTTACCCATCCCCAGCGCCTCTCTTCCGAGGAAATCCAAGCAATTGAAGAGCTCGTGAATACCAAAATCAGTTCCGCTCTCATTCGTAAGGAATATCGCAGCATTGCGTATGAAGAAGCGATTCGGATGGGTGCTCTTGCCTTTTTCGGGGAGAAATACGGAGAGAAAGTGCGGATGATAGAGTTCGGAGGTAAGTTTTCTCGGGAACTCTGTGGGGGGACTCATGCGCAAAATACCTTAGAACTGCGTTTCTTCAAGATTCTCAGCGAGTCTGCCAGTGCAGCGGGTGTGCGCCGCATAGAAGCAGTCGTGGCACAAGCCTATCAGCAATGGGTAGAAAGCCGCCTAAAAGAACTCCACGACATGAAGAGCCTTCTCAAAAATCCCCCACAGCCCATCCGTGCCTTAGAGAAGATGCTTCAGACTTTGGAGGAGACTCAAGAGAATCTGCGCCGCTGGCAACAGGTCTATGCTCGGATGCTTTTAGCCCAGTGGCAGAAGGAAGGTCTAACTCTACCTGGCGTAATCGTTCGCGAGATTGCCCTACCAGAAAGCACTTCTCTGCGCGAGTTTGCAGGGGCTCTGCAGCAGCTCTCTCCACAATCTACCTTTATTCTATTAGTTCGGCAGGGCGACTCTACCGAAATCGGGATATGTGCCCCTAATCAAGCCAATACCTTATTCCAGACGCTGGCTGAGAAGTTGGGGGCTAAGGGCGGAGGTAATGCTCGTTTAGCGGTAGGGAAGCTCTCTCGCCCCGCCCCCCCCATCCAGGAGATAGAACAGATAGTATCTCTGACACTTCACTCCTGAAGTGGGCGCAATCCGTCTTTATTGGGTCGTAGGGGAACTTTCAGGAGAAAGATATGCGGCTCTTTTGGCAAGGGCCCTCCGAGAACGGCTTCCCACCCTACGCATGCGCGGCATGGGCAGCGCCCTCCTCCAAACCCAAGGCATGGAACTTTTCACTTCATGGGAGCATTATACCGTAGTGGGCTTCATAGAGGTATTTCGGCACTTGCCTAAGTTTATTCGCTTATACCGCAGCCTCCAAAAAGACATTCTTACCTGGAAGCCCCACCGAGTTATTCTGGTAGATTACCCCGGGCTCAATCTGCGCCTGCTTTCGTGGCTACGCTCCCAGAATATCCCTGTAACCTATTTTATTCCGCCGCAGCTTTGGGCATGGGGAACGGGACGCGTACGACACTTGCACCGAGCAGAAGCCCAGCTACTCTGCATTCTGCCTTTTGAACCAGCATTCTATAAGAAGTTCGGGGTCCAAGCCACGTATGTAGGACATCCCCTCGTATCCCTCGTAGATGAAGCGCCCCCCTTTCAAGCTCCTCGTCCCTATATTGCGCTTTTGCCCGGAAGCCGTCCCCAAGAAATCAAGGCAATGCTACCCATCATGGCGCAGCTTCCCGTCTACTTCCCTCAGTGGGACTTTTATGTGTCTCGTGTAGCTCACCTTCCCTTAGAACTCTATCAGCGATGGGCTAAACACATTCCCTTAGTAGAAGTGCCCGCCGCTTCCCTGCTCAAAGGTGCGCAAGCAGCTATACTAACTTCTGGCACAGTTACTTTAGAAGCCGCCTTAGCTGGCTGCCCCGGTGTGATTGTATATAAGGGCAATCCCCTCTCCTATCATATCGCTAAGCGGTTGGTCCGAGTGCCGTATATCGGACTACCCAACCTTATTGCGGGAGAGCGGCTTTATCCAGAGCTTATCCAGGGAGACTTCACCGTAAAGGCTACTGTCCAAGCCTTACGAGAAGTGCTGGGACAGCGTGAAGCACTTCAGGCTCGTTTACAGGCTCTGCGAACGGAACTGGGAGAGAAGTCAGCAGTTGAAAATGCGGCGGCGCAGTTGCTTAGCGCCATAGATAGTACAGCGAGAAGCGAAGGGTATTCTGGAGAGGGTGATTCTGCACGAGCGAAGTTAGATACGCTACATCTAAGCCGACCTGCCTGAAGTTAACTCCAGCCCCCAGCGTGATGAAGCGACGGTTTCCCTTCATGGGGTCTTCATAGAAGAAGCCCCCTCGTACTTTGAAGAGGCGATTGTAGTCATATTCGGCGCCGATGCTCCAGTAGATTTCGGAGAGTTCTTCTTTCCAGCCGCCGCGAGCATCCGCGAAGCTCTTGAACATACCTTCCAGGAGCGCTACCTGCGAAGCGCCACCAGCCGAAGGCACGAGTAGTTTATTATAGTCATTGGTAAAGGTAATCGTATTGAAGTCGTCCATTTTGAAGGAAAGGGCATAGCCTACCCGTAGATTACCTGGAAGAAAGTCGCGCAGTCCCGAGGTAGTGTAAGTCATCTTAGCCCCTATGTTAGAGAGATGAACTCCCCATCGTAGGGTTACTGGAATAGGCTGGGGCTTGACCTTCAAGGTGAGGTCTCGCTGATAATACAATCCCATATCCCCTGCCACGGTGCGCCCCGGACGCGTAGTAAGCCCCCCTATGGTAGTAGCCCCAGTGAGATTACTCTGAACATACTTAAGGGCTACACCTGCTGATAGACTTCGGCTAATCACATGGCTATATCCCGTGCTAATCGCAAATTCATTCGCATCATACTCCCCAGTCTTGATACCAGCATTATCGGTGAATTCTATTCTGCCCAGGCTGAAAAAGGTCATAGAAGCTGCTACTGCCCCTGCTTTCTCGCTGATATTCCAAGCGAAAGGAAGATAGAAATGATTGATGTCTGCTATGCCAAGGGCTCTCAGCCAAGGTGTGTAGGAGAGACTGACTCCGCCCCTTTCCTGCATAAAGGCAAGAGCGCCTACATTCCAGTGAAGGCTATAAGGGGCAGGCGGCAAGGCTACACCTGCTTCCGCTAATCCTCCACTACGCGCATCTGGACAAATCAAAAGAAAAGGCACGGCCGTAGTGATAGCCCGAATTTGCCCTGAGGGCGTGGAGACAGCCTGCGCCCAGAGAAGCCCACTTACAACAGCCCACATTACCCGCTGCATAACATACAAAACATACCTCTTTGCAAAGGTAAGAGCTTCTTCGCTATCTTTGTGCTTGGAGAGATGCCGGAGTGGTCGAACGGGCCTGACTTGAAATCAGGTAGCCTGCGTTGAGTAGGCTCGGGGGTTCGAATCCCTCTCTCTCCGCCATGACGACCCTGGAGCAGTTTATTATAGAAAAGCAGCAGGAACAAGAAAGAGCCACAGGTGCTTTTTCCCGAATTTTGCGTGATATTGGGCTGGTGGCCAAAATGCTCAGCTTCTACTTGCGTCGTGCTTCTTTAGCTAACATGCTGGGCGAAATGGGGCTTACTAATGTTCAAGGAGAGTCCGTCCAAAAGTTAGACCATCTGGCGAACTCCCTCTTTATCCGAAACCTCTCTCGCAATCCCCACGTCGCAGGGATAGCCTCCGAAGAGGAAGAAAACTTGATTCCTGCCAACCCCTCAGGCAAATACCTCGTGCTATTAGACCCCTTGGATGGCTCCTCTAATATAGATGTAGGTGTGCCAGTGGGCAGCATCTTCTCTATTTACCGAAGAATTACCCCAGAAGGCACGCCCGTACAACTACAAGACTTTCTCCAAGGCGGCAGAAAACAAGTCGCAGCTGGATACGTGCTATACGGCACAAGCACCCTTCTTTTCTACACCACAGGCAAAGGTGTACATGGCTTTACCTTAGAACCGGCAGCTGGAGATTTCCTTCTCACTTATCCCCAAGTCCAAACGCCCGAAAAAAGCTCCTACTATTCCTTCAACGATAATCAACTTCACGAGTGGCACCCTGGGCTACGAAAGTATGTGGAGGACTTACACTGGCGCAATCAACAAGGCCAAGCCCAATCTCTACGATATGTAGGCTCGCTGGTTGCCGACTTTCATCGGAATCTCCTTAAGGGAGGGGTTTTCCTCTATCCGGGCACCGTGAGCAAGCCTGAGGGCAAACTCCGTCTGCTTTATGAGGGATACCCGATGGCGTTTCTAATGGAACAAGCTGGAGGTAAAGCCACTAATGGCACTCAATCTATTTTAGACATAGTTCCTCAAAAGCTCCACCAGCGCACGCCGCTTATCCTGGGAACTGCTTTAGAAATAGAGCGTATCTATTCGTTCCTGCAAGAGCATGTCACTGTGGGTTAGATTCAAGCGGGCGATAAAGGCACTTTTCGGGAAGGCGGTAGAGTCCATAGAAGACCCCAAGCTGATCTTGGAGCAGAACATCCGCGAGCTGAACGAGCAAGTCCCCAAAATGAATGAGCACATCGCTTCAGTCAAAGCTACCGTTACCCTTTTGGAGAAAGAACTGGAGAAGTATCAGCGGGAATATAACGAGCTTATCGCTCGCGTTAAGGCAGCCCTTAGTCAGAATAGGGAGGACTTAGCTGAACAATACGCACTTCGGGTGGAGAAGCTCAAGCAGAATATAGCCCAAACCCAAACGGAGCTGGAGGCAGCGCGCCGTGCCTATGAGAAAGCCTTAGAAGTGAAGAAGCTATTCATGCGGGAACGAGAGCGCAAGATTCAGGAGGCGCGAGCTGCCCTTCAGCAGTACGAGCGTGCCAAGTGGCAAGCAAAAATCGCCGATGCATTTGAGCAGTTTGAGGTAGGGGGCATAGACCAGACCCACGACGAAATGGTGCGCCGCCTCCAAGAAAAAGCCGCCCAATATGAAGCTCGTTTAGAAATCGCGATGGACAGTGTAGATACTTCCCGGCTCAAGGTAGAAGAAGAGATGGAACGCATCCAAGCAAAAGAATCGCTTTCTCGCCTGAAAGCAGAGTTAGGGCTAAGCTCGGAAAGCACACCGCCCCCTCCCCCCCAGCAGCAAGCTAACCCCGGCAAGTCCCCGCTCCTCTAATGCCTTATTCCCCCGAAGAATACGAACAGCTCAAAGAGTTCTATAAGCAAGAGTTGCGGGAGCGAAAAGTTTTTCTTCAGCGCCTTCATACGGCTCGGTTGCGTCAGCAAGCGGAAGAACACCTCCGCCAAATGGAAGAGTCTCTACGACGCTTGGGTATAGAGCCCGAAACCGAACCACCCTCCTCTCCTCCTTCCGCACCACCGCCTCTCTCTGATCCGAAGACGCTTTTTTGATGCGCCTCTTGCAGCTTACCAACAAGTTCCCCTTCCCACCTAAGGACGGGGGCACCTTGGCAATGGCTTTTTTCCCAGAAGCATGGCGTGATTTAGGCTACACAGGGTATGGGCTTGCCATGGATACCCCTAAGCATCCCTTTCAGCCCTCCTACCCTACTCCTATTCCTTATGAAGCAATCCCTGTACATAGCACACCTACCCTACCCGGTGCCTTTCTCAATCTCTTTAGTTCCCTCCCTTATCATGTCGTGCGTTTTCAAAGTCGGGCTTACACCTATGCTTTACAGCGAATCATAGAGACTTTCCAACCCGACCTTATTCAGGTGGAAACCCCTTATCTCACCCCGTATATAGAGGGGTTATCCCTCCCCCGCATCTATCGGCTTCACAACGTAGAGTGGGAAATATGGTTACAGCATAGCCAAGAGAGAGCTTGGCCCCTGCGCTTCTATCTTCAAACTCAGGCTAAACGCATACGCAGTTTTGAGGAAAAGGCTATTCATCGCTATCAGGGACTGCTCCCCATCTCCAAAAATGAATATCAGTGGATTCACAGCCAAAGGTATAAGGGCTCTGTAGAACTCATACCATTTGCTGTACGAGTTGATGAATACGAGGTGCCTCCATTAGGCAAACCTCATCCTTCTATAGGATATATCGGTTCGCTGGACTGGATGCCTAATCAATCTGGACTGGTCTGGTTCTTAGAGCAGGTTTGGCCTGCTTTTCGCCGCAAGCACCCCACAGCCCATCTCTATATCGCCGGTAGGGGCATGCCCGCATGGATGCGTAAGTACCAAGACAACCATACCCACCTTGTAGGCGCAATTGAAGATGCCAAAGCCTTTTTCTACCAGCATGAAATTTTTATCGTGCCGCTTTTCTCGGGCAGTGGAATTCGGGTGAAGCTCATAGAAGCCTTCGCTACAGGAAGAGCTATAGTAGCCACTCCCTTAGCAGCCGACAGCCTTATCTACGAATCGGGTAAGCACCTTCTCTTAGCAGAAAAACCCGAAGACTTTCAGCAAGCCCTAAGTCTCCTCTATACCGATGCTGCGCTGCGCAAACAAATGGGAGAAGCTACCCGACACCTTGCCGAAACGACTTATGACCGCAGCTTAGTTTTAGAGAAAATGCATCACTTCTACAAAGAAGTGCTGCGTCATGCATAGCTACCGGGTGCTGGGCCTCATGGCAGGTAGTTCCGCCGATGGGGTCTCCGCCGCACTCGTACGCTTCTGGAAAAGCTCCTCCTGGCAATACGAACTGCTGGAAGCCCATACTTTCCCCTACCCTGAAATGCTCCAAAAAGAACTTCTCGGTGCCCTTACCCTTCCCCAACAGGAAACCCTCCGCCTCAGTACCTACTATACGGATTGGACGGCAGAACTGATTCAGGCACACTTCGGCACTCGCTACTATGACCTGATTAGCTGGCACCCCCACAACCTGTACCATGAGCCGGAAATAGGGCTTACTTGGAGTTTAGGCGATGGAGAAAGGCTGCGAGTCCAAGTCTCTGCGCCGGTGGTGTATCATTTCCGTGCCCGAGATATAGCCAGTGGCGGCAAAGGAGCCCCTCTTATTCCCATAGCTGATGGTCTGCTTTTCTCTTCCTATGAGACCCTTATCAACCTGGGGGGTATCGCTAATCTCACCCATCTTCCCTCTTTCACTGCCTACGACATCACACCCTGCAATCAAGTGCTGAATGCCTTAGCTCGCCAAGCCGGAAGCACTACAGGTTATGACCCCCAAGGCAGCCTTGCTGCTCAGGGAAAAGTACTTCCTGCTCTACTGGAGCAACTCCAACAGCATCCCTTCTTCACCTTATCCCCACCCAAAGCCCTCTCTAACAGAACAGTGCGTGAAGCCTTTCTCCAACCGCTTCTTAGCTATGACGCATTCCCCTGTGATAAGCTGCGAACCGCAGTAGAACTGATTACCTGGGCATTAGAGCGGGCCCTTCGCACCGTCGCTGCGCGTCGCTTCACGCTCACAGGTGGAGGTACTTACAATACTTTCCTTATACAGCGTCTGCAAGAGCGCATCCCTGAACTGACCTACCACCCCGCCCCTCCCGAACTCATAGAGTATCGCGAGGCGATAGGATTCGCTTTATTGGGACTTTTGCGTTGGCTCAGGGAAGATAACATACTGCCCTTCTGGACAGGCGCTCACAGAGCCCACAGCAGCGGTCTAATCAGTCTCTAAATCAGAGCGGCACCGCCAATAAAGGATGGGCAATATACTGGGCTACATTCTCTGTAATACTTCCAAAAAGGAGCTGCGCCAGCCCCTTACGGGCATGCGTACCCATAACAATTAAGTCTGCATTTTCGGCTTCTACCGCCTGCCGTAGCCCTTCCTCTACCGATATATCGTTATACACCCTGAGTGTAAGAGAAGTATGCTTCGTTTGCTCCTCTACTTCTTTGAGGAACTTGTCTATGGAGGGAGTGTCGTAAAATACATACGGCGTATTTATAATCAAAAGCATAATAGAGACAGCTTGCCAAGGTTTGAGGATTTCTATGGACTTTTGGAGGAAAGGAATCGTCTTATCGTCGTAGATATCCACAGGTAGAAGCACTTTTTGAAAGGGAGCATATGAGTTCTTAGGATGAACGGCGAGTACGGGAATGGGACTATGCCGAATAAGCCGGGCAGTATTTGTACCGAAGATACCACCATGCCAAAGGCTTGTTGCGCCCCGAGTTCCCATCACAATCAGTTCTACTTGAGGTACTTTATCTAAGTAGGTATCTGGGCGCCATATGGTCAAGTCCCCCCATAGATGGGCATAGACCTTTACCCCATCCTTGATGGAAGTAATGTATTGACCCAAGCTCTCTCGTAGGGCGCTGCGGATTTTATTATCCAGTTCAGCATCTATGATAGCAGACAGGCCACCTTGGTAGGCTATACTTGCGTAGGGACGATCATAAATATGGGCCACATGTAAATCAGCGCCCGTGTGGCGACACAGTTGGAGGGCGTAACTATACGCATTATGCGCAGCCTCCGAAAAGTCAGTAAGGTGCAGGACGGATTTCATTTCAGGACAAAGTTACAAAAGTTAGCTTTATTGCCAAGGGCGCTCCAAGAAACGAGTATAGCCCAAGTGAATAAAGAAGCGGAAGGGCTGAGGCTGCCGATCGTAGAAGCTGAAAAAGACTCCCAAGGGCCCCACAAAGCTCCGATAGAAGATTCCGCCCATGAGGTAGCGATACACGGGCGGAAGGTCCTGCCAACGCGCTGGGAAACGAAGCCCACCATTTACCCCGCTAAAAAGGAAAAGCGGCTGATGCAAATACGCTTCTCCCCGAAGGTAAAGCTTAGGACTGAGTTCTATACTGAGATGTCCTCCCACTGCTGCGTATGCTCTCTGATAAAAGGCTGGAATAAATAGCGTAGGACTTTCAGGAAAAGGATGAAAGGCAGGAGAAGCCAACATAGTAGCCACTGAGTCCGCGAAGGATTGCTGGAGCGAAAGCCCCCCTTCTATTCGGGTTCCCAGACTTATGCGCGGTAGCACCCATAGATTTTGGCGGTAGCGGAAGACTGCTTGAGGCCAGAGGTGTTCTGCTCTAAGGTACGGCGCTGGCGAGAAACGCGGCTTTTCTATCGCTCTATTTAGATAGACTGCCGCATAGAATCGGCTTCCCTCCAAGGGATATTGGCGGTCATCCTCAGTATCCCAGAGCAAGCGAAAATAAAGGCTATTCGCATGAATCTCTGTGGAATAGGCGAGGTTAGCATGGCTATCTGAAATATCCTGAATTGCTATACCGCTGCTTGCTTCAAATTTATTCAGCATAAACTCCGAAGAGACAGAGAAATGTCGCACACGCGTATAGACTCCTGCTTCGCGAGGCAGAGGCAGCCAGTAGGTACTCAATGTCTGGTAAAAGAAGCGATTGAACTGTGCTTCTCCGGAGAAGCGGATGTCTGGAGAGATGGGGGGACGTACGCGACTGCGAAAGAGCAACCCTTGAGCAAAGGAACCTTGGGTAAAGAGAGCTTCCCCTTCCCACCCAAACCACCACACTCTTTCAAGACGCCCCCCTACTTGAATCGTATAGCCCGACGGCGAAAAAATACCCAACCCCACGCGTAAAAAGCGGGTGCCTTTGGAGCGCAGCAGCAATCGCAGAGAAGCCGAACCCTGCGAGTCAGGAATAAACTCGGGAAATAGACTATAGAAAGAGGCAGCTCTTTTCAGCAGAAAGAGCCGGCGCCGCAACTTTTCCATAGAGAGTTCTTCCCCAGGTCTGATCGCAAACACTCGCTTGTAAAAGAAGCGCTGAGGGGCTTCCGCAGGATAGAAGTTTATACTGGTGAGCCGTACGGGTACCTCAGCCAAACGGCGCAAACGCGCCCTACCTTCTATCAGCTTAGCCGAGTCTGAACGAACGCCTCCGATCAGTTCTCTTAGCTCCTGGATGCACGCCGAAGCAGCCTCGTAGCCTCTTCGCACGGCAAAAGCCAGCGAACGGGAAGAGAAATCAGTAGAGCTCATGTCTTCTAAATCAGGCTGAATAAAGAAGCTGCGCTCAGGTAGCTTTTGCCATGTAACCTGGTCAGCTAAATGCGAAAAGAGTCGCCAATAATAGCCCCTCTGCTTGAAGTATTCCAAAGTCATAGGGGGAGTTCCTACATGAACTCCAATAATATAATCGGGCGCAAACTCTCTTTTCATCGGCTCTACGGGGAAGTTATCATAGACCCCACCATCTACGAGGTTTTCGTATTCGGGGGTGCTGAGGGGAGAGAAAAATATAGGTACCGAAATAGAGACTCTCACCGCCAGCGGAAGGCTACCTCGCCGGAAAATTATCGCTTTTCGCCGAAAGAGGTCTGCCCCTATCGCTCGATATGGCACGAGCAGGCTATCAAAATCCCCATGCGTAGCGATATTAACCTTAGCCAATCTTTCATTGAGACCGAGATTAATCTCAAAGTCGGACACCATCTGCTCTGGTAGGGGGACATCGCCCTTAGACAGGAAGCTCAAAGGAATCTCCCAAGTAGTGATATCATGATTATAGGTAGGCACATAGTATGTGCGTTCTTTGTAGAAGAAGCCGGGTCCGAGCCACTTGCGATTTTCCTTCAGAAGTAGGAGAAGCATCTCGGCGGGGGTATAGCCTGCACAGTAAAAGGCACCGACCATAGCCCCCATAGAAGTACCTGTGATGTAATCTACGGGAATGCCTGCTTCTTCCAGCGCGCGCAGAACCCCAACATGAGCAGCTCCCCTAGCCCCTCCGCCAGAAAGTACTAATCCTATGCGAGGGCGAGAAATTTCCTCTTGGGCCCAGAGCACGCTCAGGAGGGCAAGAAGCAACCTATGCCTCATCGTCAATCGCCTTGGAGAGCCGCACGAAAAGATAGATGCCTCAAATAATGTTGGCTATAAAGGTGCAGAAGTATAATCGCCCCCATCAAGAGTCCTAAGAGCATCACAGTGTCCTTAGCTTCCCATTTGACGGGGAAATGCTGTAGAAGGAAACCTTCTCCACCTCTAAGCTCAAGGAGATGATAACGAGCCTGCACCCAGACACTAAGAGAGCCTAAGAATATGCCTATGACTCCCCCCAGCCCCACGAGGATGAGATGAATATAGCTAAGAAGGCGCTCTACTTGGGAGACCGAAGCGCCTAATGCTTGATAGAGCGCCCAATCCCGACGGTTGAGGATTAGGAGAGTGGAGAGCGCACTAAGCATGCCTCCCAGCGTCAAAAGCAGCAAAAGCCCCAGTCCTACCCGAGCCAACATTTGCTCCTGGGCTAAAACGCGATAGAAACTATCATGCTGCTGGCGCGAAAGACGAGCTTGAGTCCCTGGGGGGAGCGTCATCTTGAGCTTGCGCACAAACTCATGGGCGACTACCCCCTCATTTAGGCGAATCTCTATTACATCGTAGTTTCCCCGAAACTCTGGCCAATCCGACCCATTCATAATTGCCCAAGTATCATCATATTCTTTCTGCACGCTAAAGATACCTTGCGGATGGATGCGACGCCGAGGAAGATTCTCTACGCCGCTCAGAGCCAGCCCCTTTCCCGAACTCACTACATAAATCCACAGGGGATGTTCTTCTCTATCCATGAGGGCGAGTTTGACGGCGACCCCCGAGCCTAATATGGCTCCTGCCTTAGAAAGTGGGAAACTTCTCCCCCATACGAGCTGTTGGCCTATGCGACTTACGGCAGGATAGTTCTCATCTACTATTCGGAGTTTGACTACGGCCTGCCGCTCACTGTACTTTAGGACAGCGATTTTTTCATACACGCCCGAGACGGCCTGCACTTCGGATAGAGAAGCTATACGCTGCTTTAGAGAGTCGTTCAGGTTTCCTCCTACGAGCTGCACGTGGGGATCCACCCGCTGAAAGACCTCTTCCAGAAAGCCACTGAAGCCATTGAAGACGGCATTCACTACCTCCCATGCCCAAGCCGAGAGAACCAGCCCTGTGAAACTAAGCCCCATGAGCCAGCGCAGCCCAGGGCGGGGGCTGTGCCATACATACCGCCACGCTAAACGCCACATTATTCTTTGCCAGGGGGCGGTAGCTTACGCAGAATTTCTTCTACTCTCCGCGCACTAAGTTCCACTTGATCTACAAAGAACTGTACCGATGGCATGATTCGTACATGATGTCGAATCCGCTGGGACAATCTATGCCGAATCGGTTTCTGATACTGATTTAGCAGCCGCACGACAAACTCTAACTTCTCCGCAGGCACCGCTAAAATGTACGCTCGTACTTGCTGGAGGTCTGGCGTTACCCGAACATCACTCACCTCTATCAGGATATTTGCCAGCTCAGGAATCTCCTCCGCTGCCTCCTTGACAATATCGGAAAGCACGCGCTTCATCTCAGCAGAGAAACGCTGCTGCCGAAGATTAGACGGACGAGACATATTTTCAAAGATACACAGCTTCCGCCACTCCATTCTTTCCTCAATTTTTCCACAAGTCTTGATACTGAGCCGATAGCGGTCTCAGTAGATTTGCTTATGCGCCGAGGCGCTCGTCATAATCCCGATTCCCGCTTTGACCCTTGGAGCTACGAGTACGATGTACCCCTTGCCCCCGATGCAGCACGACCCCAGCTCATTCCTGTACAAGCTCGCTCCATCGTCAATATCATAGATAGTCCAGACATTCCCGTGGTCTATTCTATGAACCCTTATGCTGGCTGCGAACATGGATGCATCTACTGCTATGCTCGCAATAGCCATGAATACTGGGGCTTCTCAGCAGGCATAGACTTTGAAACTAAAATCTTAGTCAAGAAAAACGCCCCTGAACTATTAGAGCAGACCCTAAGCTCACCTAAATGGAAGCCTCATCCGATTATGCTGGCGGGTAATACCGACTGTTACCAACCTATAGAACGCCACTTTCAACTCACTCGTCGGCTTTTAGAGGTACTTCTGCGATTTCGCCATCCCGTAGGCATAATCACAAAGAATGCCCTCATAACCCGGGATATAGACCTACTTCAGCAGATGAGCCAAGATAATCTCGTGCATGTTTATATTACGATTACTACGCTGCGGGAGGAAGTGCGACAGATTTTGGAGCCGCGCACGGCGGCTGCGACGAAACGCTTGGAAATTATCCGTCGTCTCAGTGAGGCAGGCATACCAGTAGGCGTAATGGTAGCTCCAATTATTCCGGGACTTACCGATGAAGAGATTCTACCTATTTTGCGGGCTGCCCGAGAAGCAGGAGCTCGCACGGCTGCTTATACAGTAGTACGGCTCAATGGCGCTTTAGCAGAGATATTTGAGACTTGGTTACGAGAAAAGCTACCTGACCGCGCCGAGCGCATCCTTCACCTCATCGCCCAGTGCCACGACGGCAAACTCAACGATAATCGCTGGCACGCTCGCATTCGCGGGGCAGGCAACCTCGCCTGGACCCTTCAACGGGTATTCCAAACAGGATTAGCAAAATTCTTTTCTGATGCACCCCCTATACCTGAATATAACCTTAATCTCTTCCGACATCGCAGCGATACACTGCCCCTTTTCTAAGAAAACTCCACTAAAACTACGCTAATATTATCATCCCCTCCAGCGGCGTTGGCAGAGTCTATGAGGCGTTGGGCTTTTACTTCAGGGATGTCCGGCGTTTCCAAAATAGTCTGAATTTCTTCATGAGTAAGCATAGAGTTGAGCCCATCAGAACATAGCAGGATTATGTCCCCAGTAGTTACAGAGATAGGCTCTGGGGCGACCTCTGGCTCTGGACGCGACGCCACTCCCAACGCCCGTAAAATGATATTCCGCCGAGGGTGATATTCAGCCTCTTGCGGTGTAAGAATGCCTTGCGATACTAAGAACTGCACATACGAATGGTCCATCGTTTTCTGATAGAGCTGACCCTGATGGTAGTAGTACAGGCGACTATCCCCTACATGCGCGTAATATACCCTGGGATGCTGATACAAGGCAAGCACACAAGTCGTACCCATCTTGCGATATTGGGGATAGGCTTGCGCGATTTTATAGATAGCAGCATTTGCTTCAAAGAGGGCTTTCTCTAACAGATTGGCGGGTGGCATAAAGGATGTTCTGCTAAAAAAATCTAAAATAGCCTCAATCGCTAACTCTGCGGCTTTCTCCCCTGCTTGATGCCCTCCCATTCCATCACATACGATCCAAAGGTCTCCGTACTTAGTCTTAGTATAAGCTATTCTATCTTCGTTATGAGAGCGGATGCGCCCTGTATCGGAAAGAGCTGCTACTTTATGGCTGGTAATTGACATATTTTTTGCGCAGGCGGCTAATCTTGTGTCGTTCTAAATAAGCCTGCATGGATAGATTCTGAAGGGGGCGGTCGCGACTGTCCCGAGGCACTACAGCCAAGCTTTCTGCTACCGCCATTCCCTCCAAAACTTTGCCAAACACCGTGTAGGCCCCATCCAGAAAAGGTGTTCCCTGAGCAGCGACAACGATATAAAATTGGCTACCGCTGGAGGCACGCTCGGGATTGACAGCATCTGATAACCGAGCAGCCCCTAACGCTCCATAAGTGTGTTTCAGGTCAGGCCGTATTTCCGCTGGAATTGTATAGCCGGGCCCCCCCATTCCATCATTCATGGGGTCTTCATCGCGAGAGTTAGGGTCTCCTCCTTGTACGACAAATCCCGGTATCACCCTATGAAAAGTCGTACCATTGTAAAAGCCTGAGCTTACTAAACGAAAGAAATTAGCCCGATGAAGGGGAGTCTGCCGGTAAACCTGCAGCTTGATAATACCCTTGGGGGTCTGGATTACGACAAGGGTATCCCATTTCTGCGCAAAACCCCATACCCCACTAATGACGAGCCATCTCCAAACCTGCATAAGCACTTTCCGCTAAGATACCAATTGGCGGATGCACTTTGTGGATTTGTATCCACACTTTGCGAACTTCCTGCCAACGCGCTAAAATCGCTTCGGCTACCCGCTGTACCACCTGCTCTAAAAGAAAACGCTCCCCCTTTAGCTCCTCTCGCAAGATTTCGGCTATGTCTCTGTAGTCTATTACGGGGTCTCTGCTTAGCGTGCCTTCATATTCCACCTCTACATCAGCCCGAAAGAGCCTGCCCATCTTACGCTCCTCGGGAAGGTATCCCACATGGGCATAGATTTCTACGCCCCGTAGCCCTATGGTGCGGCAAACTGAAACATTTCTTTCTGGTCGTTCCATACTAATCTCAGCGGCTGTACAAAGGTATCTTCTCTCTCAAGAACGGGCAAAGCTTGAATCACCCCCTCCCCCCGATCCAGCAGCCAACTATAGCCTCGCACTGCTTCTGGACCTTGTCCTCTGACCCATCCAGTGTAATCATGATGGAGAAGAACCCTAACTTTTCTCTTGCGAAACTCCAGCATGATAAATCGCCTATGCGTTTGGGTCAGCTCCGAGTCGCAGGAAAAAAGGTATTCAGGAAACCCGTTTTGATTGAGGTCTAGGCGAACCCCTGGATGCAAGAGCTTAGAGGAACAGCCTAAAATCCGGCTGGCTTCTCCATGTGCATAGAGCAACTGGGCTTCGGGCGCCTGCTGCTGCCCCGTCTGCCATAGCGCCAGAGAGATTCCTACGATGCCCAGCAGAATACTAAGCAACCATACTTGTCCCCAACGCTCCTTCATAGCAAAGTAGGATTCAGAAAAGAGCTCAGTCTTTTGCGCAAAAGTTTATGTTGTAGAGCCTCCCGCACGGCGGGAATTTGCGCAGGACGATGCATATCGCTACCTACGAAACTAACCCAACCTTTTTCTAAAAGATATTCTGCGGCATGCACCGCTTTTTTCCCATAAGCATTTGCCAGTGATAGAAGGTTAATCTGGAGCGGAAGTCCGCGTTCATACCATTTCCGAAGGAGCTCACGGTCTGCATACTCATAACGCTCTGGATGCGCAAGGACAGGGGTATATTCTGCTGCTTGAAGGTCAAAAAGAATCCGTTCCCACCACACAGGCAAATGCCAGAAATCTAACTCTACCAGTACATACCGCTTAGGACCGAAAGTACGCAGGTGTGGAATGCGGTCTTTGAGTTCTGGTTCTATGAGATATTCGGCAGCCGTAGTGAGGAAAATGGGTATTTCTTGTTCTTGGATTTGAGAGGTGAGCTTCTGGTAGCTGGTCTCTATCTGTTCGGTGGTAGGATTCATGTAAGTGTTCTGATGAGGAGTAGCCACTACCTTCTGGTAGCCCATCTCCGCCCAGAAAAACATCATTTGAAGGGCTTCTTGCATAGTCGCAGCACCGTCATCTACGCCTGGAAGCACATGATTATGCACCTCCACTACTATCTCCACAGCGAGAGGAATGGGTATTGTTTTCTTAGAGAAAAACCACATATGCTACAAAGGAAGCCACTCTCTTACACGTTTCCACCAGGAAGTGGAGGATGGGTGGTAGTATTTTCGTTCGCCGTAGCTTCGGCCGTAGTAGCCGTAGCCATAGCCATAGCCATAGCGTGGGCGAGAAAGCTTAGTTCCATTGAAGAGCAGATAGGTTTTCTTGAGATGGTGGAGCCGCACGACCTCTTCTAAATGATTTAGAAATGGAATACGCGAATAATCCGCACGGAAGATATACAGCGTGACGGCGTAGGGGAGATGCCGAAGGATAGTCAAGGTGTCCGGTACCAATCCCATCGGAGCTGTATCCAGCACGATATAGTCAAACTGCTTGGCATATTCCAGAAGGAGTTCTGAGAAGGCGGAAGACTCCAACAGCTCTGGGGGATTAGGGGCTACGGGTCCAGCAGGCAATACAAAGAGATTTCGCTGTCCTATGCCAATAAGGGGATTAGGCTGGGAATGGCCATTGGCACGCTGCCGACTGAGCAGAATGGAAAGCCCATTCTCAAAGGTCCCAAGTTGTCGGGATAGAGAAGCCCTGCGTAAATCAGCATCCACTAATAGT
Organism: Bacteroidia bacterium; assembly: GCA_025054525.1. Lineage (GTDB taxonomy): Bacteria > Bacteroidota > Bacteroidia > SpSt-205 > SpSt-205 > SpSt-205. Next base: position 47,930 of record JANWZJ010000008.1, read on the forward strand.
GTGCGATAACCCGCCAGCGCATGCACATGCGCTATGCCTTGGGCTACAAAGGTTTTGCCTTCCCCACTGACCGTGGACGTAACAATCACAATCCGCGGCGCATTCTCCTCCCATAAAAACCCTAACGCACTGCGCAGACTACGAAGAACCTCTAACTGAAGCGAAGAAAAACTCATCGCACCTTTGACAGAGGAGTCATATGGAATTTCCCCCAGAACTGGCACTGGGGACATTTCCTCTATATCTACACGATAGGATATTTTCTGATTGACAATCTCTTTCAGCAAGATGCCACCTATGCCCAAAACTATTCCCAAACCAATCGCCACCGCATACACCTGAACGGGATTGGGGGAAATAGGACCTCCCGGCAAACGCGGAGGCTGGGTGATCCGAATAGAGGATATTACAGCTTCTTTGTCAATAGACAGTTGAATCTTGCGCTCTAATAGGAGCTTGTAAATACTTTGCTTGAGATTAAGCTCTGTCTCCAAAACAGAAGCATGCCGCTCTAAAACTTGGGACTTGTAAGCTATTTCTCTACCTTGGTGAAGGTCATCATTTAGAAGCGCCACTAATATCCTATCTGACTTGATGATATCGTCCAGAGCATTAGCCAAATCCTGTACGAGTATCTCTAACTTTCTGTGAATTGGCTGTATCCAGAGAGAAGCAGGCTGATACACACGCAAGAGTTGATTGCGTCTCTCTATGAGGCTATTTATAGCTTGCACCGGTCCACTCAGGAACTGATTAGCGGTTGAAGAGGCAAAGAGCAACCCTGTAGGTGCTTCGGGTTTATTTCTTAGTGTATCTAAAAGTGAGCGAACTCTATTAGAGAGCTGCTTTAGCTCTTCCTGCTGAGTGGAATAGCGACGATCACGCAAACGACCATATGCAGAAAAAGCCTCTTGCTTGCGATATGGCAAAAATAACATATCATTCTTCTGCTCAAAACGAAGGAGCGTATCTTGGGCTATGCCGGTTTCCTTTTGAATCATTTGTAGAAAAGTATCTATTTGAGCCAGGGCGCTCCGAAAGCGAGCCTGCTTGATGTATCGCTCATATTCGCGAGAAGTCTCTAATAGCGTATGCAGAAACTGCTGAGCCCGAGTAGCAGAGCGATCGGTAACGATGAGTTGGAGCACACTGATGCCCCTCTTGGGAATCACACTCAAACGACTCTGCCAGTATGCTGTACTTACACTGGGGGACAAGTAACTTACTTGATAGATTGCACCCGCTGCAGGCGAGAAGCCTGTGAGCAAGACTATTCTGAAACGCGTACCCCGCATAGTCTGCCAGCAGTTGAACTTGCCTTCGCCCCATACTGTATCCTCCACACCTATAGTGTAGAGGGAATCTTTCTGCAGCTGAATGCGAATAGGAAACTTTGACCAAAATATCTCTGAAGAGTTGGCTGAGTCTATCTCTATCTTGAAGGGAGCAGGGAAAACTAAACTTTGACCTAATCGGCCTATAGAGTAAATTTCCCAATTGAGCTTAAGTCGGTTTACCGTCTCATGTACCAGCTCATAGCTAGTGAAAAGCTCCAAATAAGCATCCGATAAGCTCAGTACATCTATCCCTGATTCTTGCGAGCGTTGTGTGCCTATAATACTGCCTGAGAAATCAATCTGAACTACTGCATCACTACTATAAGTAGCCACCGTATATCGCAAGTAGGCCCACGCGCTCAAGAAAGACATAGATAAAGTGATGACAGGCCACCACCAGTTCCGTGTAATAATGATCAGTATCTTGCGCAGGTCCCATTCTCTTTGTACAGCCATACCTCAGAATAATCGGAGGAACTGGGCAATCATGAATACCAAATTGAGAGATTGTATTACCGTAAAGATAACCATAATGTTTTGAAGCTCTGTGCGAAAAACAACCTCGGGTCTATTCTGTAGGACAATAATATCATCCGCCTGCAGAAAGAAAAGATTACTTACTACCCGAGTGTCCCGAACGTCCACCATAAATACCTGTAGAGAGTCCCCGTATCGTCTGATTACTTTGACCCGGCTGTAATCTAACTGTCGCCATCCTTGCCCCCCCAAAACTGCCAGCATCTCCATGAAGGGAATACTTTTTCTATCCAAAAATATCCGACCCAAGGATACATCCCCATAGATGTAATAGGGGTATAACGGATAAAGCCTCAACTGTGCATATCGGAATACCTTTTGAACTGCCTGTTCAATTACTTTATAGGCAGAGTCCAAGGTAAGTCCTCCTAATTTTATACTACCATACCAGCTTAGATAAGCCAGACTATCCTCCATGACCCGAAGCGTATCTACGAGAAGGAACTGGGGATTTTGTCCTTCTTCGGGAGGGATTGGCTGGCGTAGTTCTAAGACGAGGCGAAAAAATTGTCCGGGTTGAATGACGGCATAAGAAGGGAGCACAGTAGGAGTTGGGCCGCTGGAGACCCAACCATGCCCTTGCCTGCGCAGTTGCTTCCGAAGTTGCGCATCGTAAGGTGTGCGGAATAAGACACTTCTGGCTCCACAGCCCAATAAGCCCAGCGCAGAGAGGAAAAGCAACGCCCTTAAGCCCATCTTTGCCCTGTACAGTACAAAATTAGAAAAAGGCACGGGAAATAATTTCCCATGCCTTTTCACACCTTTTCTACCCGGGGGTGGGTTATTTCTTCGCTCCGTATTTCTTCTTGACTTCTTCAGAGAGGGAGGAGATGCTATTCTTGAGCTCAGTCAGTTTGGTATTTAGGGCATCTACTTGAGAGGCAGCCGCATTCACTTCATTCTTGATGCCATCCCACTCTCCGGTGAGCTCTTCGTCCTTCTTTTGCTGGGTAGCCAGGCCATCTACGAAGCTCTGGGCTTTGCTCAGAGCGCTATTGACCTGCTCTTCCAGCTTGCCCACCTCTCCTACCAAGCCTTGAACGGCTTGGGTGATTTCCCCCACCTTACCGGACAAATCCTTGTCCTTCTCTACCTTTTCCCAGTTTTTGCCGAGTTCCTCCTTGAGGCTCGCAAAAGGGTCCTGCATTTTAGAAGCTTCATCCTTGAGGGCAGTCACCTTTTGCGTAGCATTCTTGAGGTCGGTCAGTTCTTGGGCTACTTTTCCTTTGAATGCTTCGCTAGGACCACTTGCGCAGCCCGTGATGACCCATAGAAGGGCCAGTCCGCTTGTCCAACTTACGTACCGCATAGTGTGTGTGATTTTGGGCGCAAAGGTAGGAGATTTCTCTCGCACTTTTGCAAATAGTATGCTCACCCTGATTCGCGGGAGAGTGGCTTCCCTTTCCCCCCATCAAGTAATCATAGACATAGGAAACATAGGGATTCGGGTGCAAATTCCACTGCGCGCCTACGAATATCTCAAAACCCAAGAGCAAGCGACCCTGCATACCCTCCTATGGATGCCCCGGGAAGAAGGCGAACCTACCTTATATGGGTTTTTAGAGGAAGACGAGCGAGAACTTTTCCTGCGCTTGCTCAAAGTTCCGCATTTGGGTCCGCAGAAAGCCCTGCTATTACTTTCTCATTTTACACCAGCTCAACTTATAACCGCCATTCAGGTAGAAGACTCCCAGGCACTCACACGCATTAAGGGAATCGGGTCTAAGTTAGCTGAGCGGATTGTGCTGGAGATGCGCGAACTGATTAAGGGACTTTCCTCCCACAACTTACCTCCTACCTACCAGGATGCCTATGAAGGACTATTAGCTTTGGGATTTGCCCCCAATGAAGCTCAAAAGCGTCTCCAAACTGCTCTGCAGCGAGAACCTGATGCCTCTGCTGAACGGCTCATCCAACTTGCGCTTTCCAGTTCTTCTTAGCTTTGCAGCGATATGAGCAAAGTACCTATTGCGGTAGCGTACGGGGATGGGATTGGTCCCGAGATTATGCAAGCTTGTCTGCACATCCTACAAGAAGCCGGAGCCGAGATTGAGCCCCATATTATTGAGATTGGTGAGAAAATCTACTTGCAGGGCTATTCAGCGGGCATCACTCCCCAAGCCATAGAAACCCTGCGCCAAACAAAAGTATTCTATAAAGCTCCCATTACAACCCCTCAAGGCGGTGGCTATAAAAGCCTCAATGTTACCGTGCGTAAGCTCTTCAATCTCTTCGCCAACGTCCGTCCCTGCATCTCCTATCATCCTTATGTAGAGACAAACTTCCCCAAGTTAGATGTCGTCATCGTGCGGGAAAATGAAGAAGACCTGTATGCAGGCATAGAGCACCGCCAAACCCCCAACGTGTATCAGTCCATCAAGCTCATTACTCGTCCTGGCACAGAACGCATCATACGATATGCATTTGAGTATGCCCGCGCTTATGGGCGCAAGAAAGTAACCTGCATGACTAAAGATAACATCATGAAGCTCACCGATGGGCTTTTCCATAAGGTCTTTGATGAGATTAGCGCGCAATATCCCGATATTGAAAAAGAGCACTGGATTATAGACATAGGCAGCGCCAAACTGGCAGATACTCCCGAGCAGTTTGATGTAGTAGTAACGCTCAACTTATACGGCGACATTCTCTCGGATATGGTTGCTCAGATTGCTGGCTCGGTGGGCATGGCAGGTTCAGCGAATGTCGGCACTCACATGGCGATGTTTGAGGCGGTACATGGCTCGGCTCCCCGTCGCGCAGGACAGAACTTAGCCAACCCCTCTGGGCTCCTAAATGCAGGCATTATGATGCTGGTGCACATCGGTCAAGCCGGCGTAGCCGAACGCATCCATAATGCTTGGCTGCGTACCTTAGAGGAGGGTTACCATACCTATGATATTTATCGTGAAGGAATCTCCCGAGAGAAGGTAGGCACGCGCGAGTTTGCTCAAGCTGTGGCCCGAAACTTAGGTAAAATGCCAGAAAAGCTCACACCCGTGCGATACGTGCAAGAAGGTAAAAACCCCGCTCGGATTGAGATACCTCCCTACCAGCCTGTCTCCCTACCTAAGAAAGAACTGGTCGGTGTGGATATTTTTGTGCATTGGGGACCTGGCAGCCCCAAAGAACTCGCCGCTAAGATTCAATCTGTTCTTCCACCAGAGCTCAAACTCACGATGATCTCCAACCGAGGCACAGCAGTTTGGCCCGAGACGATGGAGGAAACCTTCTTAGTGGAGCATTGGCGAACCCGTTTGCTGTCCCAGGGAGGACCTATTCGCCATGAAACTATTCTCCAGGCCCTCCAAGGCTATCAAAAGGCTGGGCTGGAGTTCATCAAGATGGAAAATCTCTATACTTTTAACGGCGAGGCAGGATTTTCCAAGGGGCAGGGAGAGTAGTTTCTGTCAGAAGGACAGACACTCTGACAGCTTCCGCAGTCATGATTGACAGGAAGGGGGCTTTGGCATAGGCTTTGTACTAAGCTCCCCAAATCAAAAAGGAGGAGCATATGAGTATCAACATCAAACCCTTGGCAGACCGAGTCGTCGTAGAACCTGCCCCTGCGGAAGAAAAGACGGCAGGAGGCATCATTATTCCTGATACTGCGAGGGAAAAGCCCCAAAAGGGCACCGTCGTAGCAGTGGGAACCGGCAAAAAAGACGAGCCGCTCACCGTTAAGGTGGGGGACAAAGTGCTATACGGCAAATATGCCGGTACGGAGCTCACCATTGATGGTAAAGAGTACCTCATCATGAGGGAATCCGACATTTACGCAATCATTGGTTAAAACCTAAACGACAGGAGCATATGGCAACAGGAAAGGTCATTCGGTACAGTGCAGAGGCCCGAGCCAAACTGATGGCTGGGGTAGATGCATTAGCGAATGCGGTGAAAGTTACGCTTGGACCTCGTGGAAGGAGCGTAGCGATCGAGCGCAAGTTTGGTGCGCCCTTAGTAACGAAGGATGGGGTTACCGTCGCTAAGGAAATCACCTTACGCGACCCCTTGGAAAACTTAGGCGCTCAAATGGTGAAAGAAGTCGCCTCCAAAACTGCCGATGTGGCGGGCGACGGTACCACGACCGCTACGGTCTTAGCCCAATCTATCTTCCGAGAAGGGCTCAAGAGCGTAACCGCCGGGGCTAATGCCATGGAAATCAAACGCGGCATAGACGAAGCCGTCCGCGTGGTTGTAGAAGAACTCAAGAAAATCAGCCGTCCTATCACTAGCTCCAAGGAGATCGCCCAAGTAGCCACTCTCTCCGCTAACGGAGATGAAGCCATCGGCAAGCTCATCGCCGAAGCCATGGATAAGGTCGGCAAGGATGGCGTCATCACTGTGGAAGAGTCCCGCAACATAGAAACCTATCTGGAAGTAGTAGAGGGGATGCAGTTTGACCGGGGCTACATCTCGCCCTACTTCGTAACGAACGCTGACAAGATGGTGGCTGAACTGGAGGATGCATTCGTGCTCATACACGACAAGAAAATCTCCAGCATGAAGGATCTGCTCCCCATCTTGGAGCAAGTCGTACGAATCAACAAGCCCCTTCTGATTATCGCTGAAGATGTAGAAGGAGAAGCACTGGCTACGCTCGTAGTGAATAAACTGCGCGGCACGCTCAAGGTCGTAGCTGTGAAGGCCCCTGGCTTTGGCGATAGACGCAAAGCGATGCTGGAAGACATCGCCATTCTCACGGGTGGGAAGGTTGTCTCTGAAGAGCAAGGCTACAAACTGGAAATGGCTACCCTGGACTACTTGGGCAAAGCCCGCAAAATCACCATAGATAAGGATAATACCACTATCGTCGGAGGTCAAGGCGACCCCAATCAAATCAAAGCCCGCGTCAATCAAATTAAGGCTCAAATTGAGACTACTACCTCCGACTATGATCGCGAGAAGCTGCAAGAGCGCTTGGCTAAGCTGTCAGGTGGAGTGGCTGTAATCTATGTAGGCGCTCCGACCGAAGTCGCTATGAAGGAGAAAAAAGCTCGGGTAGAAGATGCGCTTCATGCCACCCGTGCAGCCGTGGAAGAAGGTATCGTACCCGGCGGGGGCGTAGCTTACCTCCGCTGCTTGCCTTCGCTCATGCCTGGCAAAGGCGGCATCAACGACAAACTGCTCAAGGGTGATACAGGCATAGGTGTAGAGATTGTGCGCCGTGCGCTGGAAGAACCTCTGCGCCAAATCGCCAACAATGCAGGCAAAGAAGGAGCCGTCATCGTAGAGAAGGTAAAAGAAGGGAAGGATGACTTCGGGTGGAATGCCCGCACCGAAGAGTTTGAAAACCTCTTCGCTAGCGGCGTGGTAGACCCTACTAAGGTAGCCCGCACTGCCTTAGAAAATGCCGCCTCTATCGCTTCCCTCCTGCTTACCACCGAATGCATTATTGTAGAAGAGCCTGAAGAAGAAAAGACGCCTGCTCGCACCCCAGCTGGCGGAGACATGGACTTCTAAGTAAGCTGAGTCTCATTTTCACGCAGCCCTCCCCTCGGTGGGGAGGGCTTTTTTTGTTTAGGATGGGGCTGGGCCCGACCCAAAGGGTCGGGCCCAGCCCCTCTCATCTCCTACTTTCCCTTACCTTTGCTATCGGAGAGGTGCCGGAGTGGTCGAACGGGCCTGACTCGAAATCAGGTAGCTCGCCTAAAAGCGAGCTCGGGGGTTCGAATCCCCCTCTCTCCGCTAACGGGGATAAGAGACCACATGAATAATCGGAGCACCTATCGGCTCAAGCAGCTTCCTTCCCCCAAGCTCTTCCAGCACAATAATAAAAGCAAATCCCGCCACCTCAGCCCCAAGCTGTTGGACTAGCTGCGCAGTCGCTCGGGCAGTGCCCCCTGTGGCTAAAAGATCATCATGAATAAGCACTCTATCACCAGGCAAAATAGCATCTTTCGCAATCTCTATGGTAGCAGTCCCATACTCTAACTCATACGATACACTCCCTGAAATCTCGGGCAGTTTACCTTTCTTCCGCACGATTGCGAAGCCTGCTCCAAGCTGCTGCGCTATCATAGGCCCTAATAAAAAGCCTCGGCTCTCTATTCCAATTACCTTATTCACATCGCGCACCCGAAAATGACGAGAAAGTTCTTCTACGCACCTTTCTACTAAACGAGGCTTCAGAAAAAGAGGGGTAATGTCTTTGAAAAGCACACCAGGCTGGGGAAAATCAGAGATTTCCCGAATGGTCTGCCGAATCTCCTGAGCAAGCAGCATACAGCAAAGTTAGCTCTCCCCTCTTTTGTTGCGTGTGCTGCTAACCCTCCCTTAGGTAGGGGCTTAGCTTGTTGGTTATCCATTTGCCAGATCATACCAAGCGCATACGGGATAAGTTATTCAAGCTGTACCCGCCTACGCAGGATACACCCATCCGTTCAACACCTACCCACCGAAAAACAAAATCTTCCTCAAACGGAAACCCTCAGAAAGAGGACTATTCTCCTTGGAGGTAGGGAATGAGCTTAGAACACAGGGAGTCAGGAAGCCAACTTTGCCAAACAGAAGGGGGAATAGGAGCATCACTGCCCCACTGTTCTCTCTGTCGTACTAAGAAGCGCGCTAATCGCCAAGAGATGTAAGGATGCGCTGCCAGCTCCTCCACAGAAGATCGGCGCAGGGACAAGGGAGATTGCGTGGGTTGCCCCACCCACAGATACGGCAAGGCTTTACGGAGATTCTCTTCTCGCAGTCCCCATACTTCCCGAAGCTGGTCTAAAGAGACAAAATATTTCAGCTTACTTCGGTAGCGCACGATGCGTTCAGCTGTTTTCATCCCAATACCTGGTAGTTTCTCTAACTCTTCAGCAGTCGCTTGATTGATGTTGAGGCGGGGATAAGAGGGCGCAGACACCCGACCTAAGAAAGTGTATTTGCGCAGACGATAACGCTCTATCTCCCGAAGACCCCAGAGGGAGTCCAGTTGGCTCCATGTTGTATAGCCTCCAATGCGCATGCGATAGCGCACTACCTTTCGGGCTACATTAGGACGACATAACTTAGCCCTTACTAATGCAGCGCTATCTACCTGATTTAGGTTTAGGGGGGCAGGTAAGCTATCTGTCGCAACCTGAAGAAAAGAGCTAACTTCGTGAAAAAGCGCGCTATCCAGCAGAATTTCCACCTCTTCCATATCCCATAAACTGCCCAACTCTCTGCGCGTCTGAAGTAGCCGAGAGACCCGGTATGGTGTAAAACCAGGAAGAGCCAGCAGAATAAGGCTATCCGCCGTATTGACCTCTATGGGCTCATAGAGAGCTAACTGAGAAGCAGGGTTTGCGCCTTTTTTAGTGTAGAACGATAGGCCTGCCAATAAGGAGGGAACTACTGTCCAGAGCACAAAGGTATGCCATGGGGGAGTTTGGCGTAAGCGATAGAGCCATTCTCGGTGCCACAAGGCAGTGCCCGGAAGGAGACTCGAACTCCTACGGCCTTACGGCCACCGCCCCCTCAAAGCGGCGCGTCTACCAATTCCGCCATCCGGGCTGTGACTCCGCCGGGATTCGAACCCGGGACCCCTTGCTTAAAAGGCAAGTGCTCTACCGACTGAGCTACGGAGTCCCACTAAGCTTTCGCAAAGGTAACAAAAATCCCATCACGGCAGTATAAGAATCGGCACACTCCTGCCCAGCGAGTCCTGTAGGAAATACAATCCACTCTGATAAGGTAGCTGAAGCTGCTCTTCTGCCCCCCACTGAGTGATAAGCTGCCCTTGGGCATTCCATAAGCGCAGCGGATATGCCCAGACCCTATCTTTCGGAAGTTCTGCTCCGGCTGATAGCGGAGAAGGTATGGAGAAAATGGAGTTTGCTTCGGCATTCCGCAGGGCGGTCTGCGGTACCGCTAAGCGTAATCGGATATGCAAGCACCCCCCTTGCCCAGAGACCACCCAACTACCCCCCTGTTCCAAGTAGAGCCGAGTAGAACAGCCAGCATCCCACCCCACCCCCAAAGGTTGGGCGTCGGCTTGAATGAGACCCACACCAATCTTACCCCGCAAAACTATCGGCGTATCTATCCTATACCATCGCCAACCCTCGGCACTGTCGGGATATACGCGTTCGTATTTGAGATATAGCGGCTGACGCTCCTCCACACTGCGCCAAATCCCCAACTGGAAAGGCTTCCCTATCTGATTCGGAATGATAAAGTACTTTATGCCCACGGCGGTGATTTGCCATGCCGTGTCTAACTCAAAATCTTGCAGAAATGCTTTTCCTGCCTGTCTCACACCGTATCCTCTTTCTACTTCGCCATCATCATAAGACAGCATATCAGGCAGCAGCCTCAAAGTATCATACACTACTGAATAGAGGGTCTCCGGCGGATTGACTCGCTCTAATCGCCACTCCAGAAGGTAAGTTCCTGGCGAAAAAGTAGAGAGACTGGGCAGGGTGATTTTGGCTCGTCCCTGCCGTATCTCAGCGACGCCGCGCCAAAAGGATTGTTGATTCACATACAAGGCAGCTCGGATACGCTGTCCCTCCCGACCCACAAAAGAGGCTTGCAAGGAGTCTGAAGAAGCACTAGGAAAAACCCAGTTCGTAAAGGTAGTATGATAACTGCGAGGAAGCCTTTCCCAAGCGACAGGGTTGTATGCAGTGTCTCGCAGGATATAGGTGTAAGCAATAAGCCAGTTATCATAAGCGCCCCAGGTACTTCCCCATGCCTTCCAGCGCAACTGGAAACAGCTATGAAACCAAGAAGGGGCTCGGAGGGGCAACACTACCTTCTGAAACTGGGAGTCAGCCATAGCGCTTCCCACCGCATACCATAAGAGCTGCCATGTATTTGTAGAGGATT
>JANWZJ010000090.1 GCA_025054525.1 Bacteroidia bacterium
GGTAAGGGTGCCTGCTACGAGTTCCGATTCGGTCTCGGGCAGGTCAAAGGGAGCTCGGTGGGCTACTGCCGTGCCCGCCGCTATCCATAACATACTCGCCAACAAAAGAAATGGACTTTGCAAAGCCCCGGGGAGGTTTCGTTGTTGGCGGTAGAGGTGGGTAAAGCTAAGCTCACCGTAATGAGCCAGCACCGTAAGCAGCAGAAGCCCTAATATCAGTTCATAGGCGATAATCAAGACTAAGAGGCGATAGGCGCCTAACAAGGCATATTTGCTGCCGCTGGCCCAGCCCCCTAAGAAAAGGGCGACCCCCTCCAGCAGCAGAATGCTCATAGCCAACCATAGGGCATAGGGATTATCGCTGGAGGGGGTGAGGATAGGCAGCCAAGTCAGCGTGGCGAAAGTAGCCATGAGAGCTAAAAGCGGCGCAAAGAGAAAAATCCCTCGTAGAGCGGTCTCGGGTAGGCTTTCGGCTTTGCGCAGGAGCTTGAGAAAGTCGGCGAAGGTTTGCCATAGCCCATAAGGGCCTGTTTCTGTGGGACCTATTCGGTCTTGAATCCAAGCGGCGAGTTTGCGTTCTACATATACTGCTATCAGCCCATAGAGAAGTAATCCCCCCACCGCCAGGAGGCCATTCACGGCTTTTCTAAGAATTGCCAGAAGGTATCGCCCCGCAGCCCTAATCGCATGCTCTCTACGCTGAGCACATCTTCAGGTAGGACGTTGCCTAAATTGACATTAGCGCCGAAGCGGCGAATCAGCCAAGATTGTTGGCTGCGCTGGGGGGCTTCAAAAATCAGTTTTTCTACGGGTATCACATGGACTATTTCTTCTACGAGGCCTTCGCGCACTTCTCCAGTGGCGCGGTACATGCCTACGGTTCCACTTTCGCGGGCTTCGGCGATGACCCACGAAGACCCCGCAGCTAACTCCGCTTGAATCAGCTGAATCCACCGAAAAGGCGGCATGACTTTCGTGGCGTCTTTGCTGCCTACTTCTGAAAGCACTTGATAACCCCTGCGGCGAAAGTCTTCTATCCATCGTAGTTTTTCTTCGTGGGGTACTTCTACGCTCCCGTCCGAAATCTCTACGATTCGCATTTGGTAGCGGTCTAATAGCCGATAAAACTTATCAGCTGCGCCTCGGATATAAAAGGCTTCCCATAGTGTGCCCCCGAAATAAGGTTCTACGCCGGCGGCTCGGTAGATTTGGAGTTTGGGGAGGAGGTTGGCGGTGAGGTAAGCCGTGGTCCAACCCAACTTGATGAGGTCTATGTAAGGGGCGCCATTTTCCATGAGGTCTTGGGCGGCGTGAGTACCCAAGCCTTTGTCCATTACCATCGTGAGACCGCTGGAGCGGGGCTTCGCAAGGCGCTCAGGGAGATAGGGTAGCACAAACTCAGCTCTGTTCATACTGGCGCAGTAGTCTCTGTACCCAAGGCGCTAAGGGTCTGTCTCCGATGAAGTGATAAAAAACGCCCACCTGCTCTGGGGAAACCAGTAGGGCTTGTTCCAGGAAAGATAAGGCTCGGCTCGTATGGCCTCGGCGGAAAGCCAAGGCAGCATGCGCATAATACAAGGCAGGAATAACCTTCCGAGAAAAAAGCGCTACGGCTTCTCGGCTCAGCACATAGGCAGCGGCTTCTTCGCCAGCGGCATGCGACTCTTGAATCCAGCGCAGCCACATAGAGGGATTGCGTCTAAACTTCCGGCGCGCATGGCGAAGGCCCTCCCGGAATAACTTAGATTTTTGATAGCGGATAGCCCCGCGCAATACCCGACCAATAGCTTCGGACATGCCTACTCGGACCTGCATGAGATACCGATAATGCTCTAATGCTCCTTCATGATTGCCCTGCTGCCAGTAGAAGTCAGCCACGGCTCGGCGAACCATGGGAGAGGATAAGTAGTGTTTTTCCAGCAGACGCACATAAGGCAGGGCTGCCGAAAAATCACCTGATTGTAGATAAAACTGCATCAGACGCAGAAGCGTAAGGCTATGCTTGGGTTCTTCCTCTCGGGCAAGCAGCCAAAAGCGATAGGCTTCTTGTTTGTGGCCTATCATTTCGGCGATTAGGGCTTGCGTGCGATAAAGATAGCCCCACGATGCATGAGGTTTGGGGTCTTGGAGGTAGAGGAGGAGCTCGGCTTGGTGCAGCGCTTGCTCACTCTGGGCAATCATATATTTCCGAGCATACAGGCGAGCCAACCCCAGCCACAGGCTACTTTCTTCTGGATAGGCTTCTAAGTACCGATAGAATGCATGGATGCCGTCGGAGAGTTGGTTTTGGCGATGATAGGTTCGCACGAGGGTTTGGACGAGGAGTAAGCGCTGGGCAGGGTAGCTAAGCTCCCAGCTTTTCCACAGGTAAGGCAGAGCTTGTCGGGTATGTCCCTGACGCAGAAGCCGTCGGGCTGTAATCTGTGCGGCTTCGGCTTGTTCAGCCTCTTCGGATAACTGGCTCATCCGTTGAAAAGCCCAGCGTAGTTTCTCCCAGGCGCGTTGTTGGATGCAGATTTCGGCGATTTCCTCATAGGCTTCTATGGGTGAGTCTAAATCTTCCATCGCTTGCATGCCTAAGAGAAAGGCTTCTTGGGGTTTCTTTTTGAGGAGGGCGAGGCGGCATTGCCAGAGCCGACGCCGAGACCAATCCGGATATAATTCTATCGCATGATGCAGCACCTCGTTCAGGCGAGGGATATCTTCCCCCCAATAGTAGTACCAAAGAAGCTCTTCCAGTTCGGTGCGGGTGTAGTAGCCTAACCGGCGCGCTCGCCGCTCCTCCTCAAAACGGCGCACTAGCCCTTGGACATCTACCCCATCTTCTTCTTGCCAGAACATGCGCCAAAATACAACTCTTTCGCCAGATGCCTATCCTCCTTTCTTCCCCTGCTTTTTCCTTATATTTGTGAAGGATATGAGGCGATGCCTGTATGGAGGCTTAGGGCTTGCTCTCCTTTGGGCACAGAGTCAAGGGGTAGGGATTGGGATTCTCCAGCCAGACCCAGCGGCTATCCTGCATTTGGAAAGCACCCAAAAAGGGCTCCTCTTACCCCGACTCACCCGGGCTCAGCGGGATGCCATTCCTAATCCCCCTCGCGGCTTAGTCATTTTCAACGTAGAAGATAGCGTCATCCAGTACTACAACGGACGCTGCTGGCTGCCCACCTATGCC
>JANWZJ010000091.1 GCA_025054525.1 Bacteroidia bacterium
CCTGGTCGTGGGGGGGGTGGTTTTTTTTTTTATGGTGGGGTGGGGTGTTTGGGGGGGGGTGGGGGGCGCGCCCCCCGCGGCGGCCCCCCCCCCCCCCCCCCCTCCCCCCATCAATAGCCACGACCAGATACCCTTACCCCGCCTACACAAGCCCTAACCGCTCCGCTAAAATCTCTGCCACATCTTGAACCCGTACTTCTTTCTGCTGGCCTGCGTGTTTCACTCCATCCGTGAGCATGGTCATGCAGAAGGGGCAGCCAACAGCTATTCGCTTAGGCGCAAGGGCAAGCAGTTCCTCAGTGCGTTCTATATTGATATCCTTGCGTCCGGGCTCAGGCTCTTTGAACATTTGCCCACCGCCGGCTCCACAGCACAGAGAGAAGTCTCGGCTGCGTGGCGCCTCCTGGAGGTGAAGTTGGGCTTTTCGCAGAAGCACTCGGGGCGCTTCGTATTCCCCATTGCCCCGACCTAAGTAGCAAGGGTCGTGAAAAACAACTGCTTCCCCATTAGCCGTATCTGGCAGGCGCAGCTTGCCTTCTTTCACGAGTTTATATAGGTATTGCGTATGATGCCAAACGATGTAGGTTCCGCCCAGTTGGGGGTATTCGTTCTTGAGGGTATTGAAGCAGTGGGGGCAAGTCGTTACGATTTCTTTCACTTCATATGCATTCAGGGTCTGTATGTTTTGATGAGCTAAAAGCTGGAAGAGGAAGTCATTTCCTGCGCGTTTTGCAGGGTCGCCAGTGCAAGACTCATCAGTACCTAAGACACCCCAACGCACGCCTGCTGCATCTAAGAGCTTAGTAAAGGCGCGTGCTATGCGTTGGGCTCGGTCGTCCAGAGCTACGGCGCAGCCTACCCAATAGAGTATATCAGGCTTCTCTCCCGCCGCTGCCCATGCATTCATGAGTTTCCCTGCCATACCCTTAGGTGATAATGTTTTCCATCCATTGCAATCGTTTTTCCGAGGGTAGAGCCCAGGGCGAACCGTTATTCTCCATATTCACGAAGAGCACGTTGATAGTCTCTGGGGCTTGGGAGGCTTCCATCACGAGGTATTGGCGAAGTTGCTGGATAATAGACACGGGGTTGATAAGGACGGGGCAAGCCCGCACACAGGCGCCGCAGGTGGTACAGGCCCATAGTTCCTCTGGAGTGATATAATCCCCTAAAAGACTCTTACCATCTGGCTCCCATTTTCCTTTTTGATGGATAGTTCGCTTAATCTCCTCCAGTCGGTCGCGAGTATCCATCATGATTTTGCGGGGGGAGAGCTTTTTCCCGGTGATATGGGCAGGGCAGACGGAAGTACAGCGTCCACATTCAGTGCAGGTATAGGCATCCAAGAGATTTTTCCAGGTAAGCTCTGTAACATCTTTTGCCCCGAGCACAGAGGGTGCCTCCGTCCCATCTCCCTGACCACTCACAGGAAGCCCTAAGGTCTCTCGGACAACAGAGGTAACTTGGGGTAGGGAGTCCTGCTGGGCAGGGGGGGTGATAGGGGCATAGTAGGTATTCGGGAAGGATAAGAAGATGTGTAAGTGCTTAGAGAAGGGAATGTAGTTGAGAAAAGCCAGAATACCTATGATGTGAGCCCACCAAGAAAAGCGCTCTATGAGGATAAGCGCATCATCAGAAAGCCCTGAGAGAAGGGGTACTGCCCACTGACTGAGAGGGAAAGTACCCGCTTGAATATAAGGTTCTACCCTTCGCTGCTGAAGTACTTGGTCGCTGGCATTCATGAAGAAGAGCGCCACGACCAAAGCAATCTCTGTCCATAGAATAATATTCGCATCCAGAGGAGGCCAGCCACGCATCTCAGCGGTATGAAAACGAGGCAGTTTGAGGATATTCCTGCGCCAGAGAAAGATAACAGCTGCTACAAATACTAAGCCTAAGAAAATCTCCACGCCTGTGGTCATTATATTATAGAGGATGCCTATGTATGGGGCTAAAATGCGATGTGTCCCTAAAAGTCCATCCAGTAAGATTTCTACAACCTCTATATTGATGACTAAGAAGCCCACATATATCACCCAGTGAGCTATAGAAGCTGCGGGACGGTCTTTCATGCGGCCTTGTAAGATGGCTATTTCCAGCATTTGCCGCCAGCGCTGAGCAGAGGTTCCAGGCAGGGGTGCCTCCCGACCAAGAAGAATCGTGCGCCGTAGCAGTCGCACATGATAAATGAAAATGGCCAAAGCTGTGCCCAATACCAGTATGAAGGCTATTTGAGGTATCCAGTTCATCAGTAGTGTATTAACTATTCTTCCTCAAAGAGAAACTCATCTCGGGAGGGATAATCTGGCCAGATGTCCTCCATGGACTCATAGATAGTATCGTCGTCAGGGAGTTCTTTGAGGTTGTCTATTACTTCTAAGGGGGCGCCTGTGCGTTCGGCGTAATCTATGAGCTCATTTCGGGTGGCAGGCCAGGGCGCGTCTTCCAAGTAGGAAGCCAGCTCCAGCGTCCAGTACATACGCGGCAAAGATAGTGCTCTATGCAGTATTTTTGTGCAGTGAGCTGGACGGAAATTATCCTGATTGCTTGCGGAATTCTTTCTGTACTGGCTTGGGCGGGGACCACTCAGGTAGTGTGGTGGGAGTGGGGGCTTGCCCCCTATCGCATCAAAAAATATGGCGAATGGTATCGCCTCTTCACCAGCATATTTTTTCATGCGGACCTTTTTCACATCCTCATCAATGGGTTTGTTTTCTACTCCTTTGGTAGCAAGATGGAGTTGCTCTACGGGGGCAGAAGCTATCTCTTACTCCTTCTGATAGGGGTGATAGGCAGTGGATTGGCTACTTATTGGCGCTATCAAGACCGTACCAATCATCTCAGTATAGGACTTTCAGGTGTAGTGAATGCCGTACTTTTTGCCTTTGTCCTGCATTATCCGAAGGCGACCCTGCTTGTGTGGTTCATTCCTATGCCGGCTTGGCTCTTTGCCGGACTATATCTCCTGTATAGCTTTTATGAGGGGCAGCGGGAAAACGGCTTCATTAATCACTGGGCGCATATTGGGGGGGCTTTAGCGGGCATGGGATTTGCTTACTTTATCAAGTGATGGGAAAGACGCTGGATGAGTCGTTA
>JANWZJ010000092.1 GCA_025054525.1 Bacteroidia bacterium
AGTTACAGATTATATCTTTCGCCAATATCCTCATTTTGATGAAGGAGAAATGACTGAACTGAGAGCCAAAGTAGTGAGTACCGATAGATTAGTTGAAATCGCCCAGAAGCTGGGACTCCCCCAGTTTGTTAGAGCTCCTGCTTCCTCTTTGCCCCGAAGGCAAGACTACTTAGCAGACATCATAGAAGCGCTGATAGGAGCAGTGTATATGGACTATGACTTTAGCCGTGCCCAGCGCTTCATCCACAAGCGGATTTTTCCTTTCATCAACTGGACCGCGATAGAAACAGCGGAGTTCAACTATAAAGGTCGGCTCTTAGAGATGGTGCAGCAGCGCCAGTTAGGGCAGGTAGAGTTCGTAGTAAGAGAACGCAGACGCACTGAACGAGGCGAGGTATTTCTTGTGGGACTGCGATTGAATGGAAGGGAGATTAGCTCAGGCACAGGGCTTCGTAAGAAAGAGGCAGAACAAGCGGCAGCTCGGGCTGCCCTTCGTCTGCTAAGCGAATGACTTGGGCACGACTCTGGGCAAGCGGCTTTGGCACAGGGTATCTACCCTTCGCACCCGCTACATGGGGCACCCTCCCCGCTTTGGGGATTGCATACTTGCTGAGTAACACCTCGGTAGCTATACGATGGGCCTGGACCCTGCTAACGCTGGGATTATATTACCTCAGCATAAAGCGATTAGCCCCCCTTCCCTCCCGAGACCCTCACTGGGTCGTCTCCGATGAAATGCAAGCTGTATTCCTACTCTCTTGCCTATATCCGTTTAGCTCTCTCACTGAGACTATGGCTGCCTTCTTCCTCTTTCGCTTCTGGGACATCGTCAAACTCTGGCCAGCAGACCAGGCAGAGTACTTATCCTTTCCCTGGGGTATTTTGGTGGATGATATTGTAGCTGCTCTTTACACTTGGGCTTGTCTATGGCTCATATTCTCGTAGCCTGGATATACCTCTTGCGCCCTCACCAATACACAAAAAATACTTTTCTCTTCGTACCCCTTCTTTTTGCACGGCGATGGGACCGACTGGAAGAAGCCGTAGCCGGTTTCCTTCTCTGGTGTCTCGGTGCCTCTGCCGTCTATGCCTTCAACGACGCACGCGATGCCCCCTCCGACCGATTCCACCCTACCAAGAAACATAGACCCGTAGCCGCCGGAATCATCTCCGAGCGAGCTGCCTATCTCACCGCCCTAATCCTATTCTCAGGTGCTCTCACAGGTGCCTTCTATCTCAGTCAAACCTTCGGCATAACTCTCGCCCTATACCTGCTGAATAACTTGCTCTACACCCTCTTCCTCAAAAGAATCGTTCTTCTGGATGTCTTCAGTATAGCGATTGGATTTCTACTTCGCATCTATGGCGGAGGGGCTATCGGCGAAGTACCCATCTCCATTTACCTCTTCATGACGGTCTTCTTTCTCTCGCTCTTCTTAGCTTTGGGCAAGCGCCGCCATGAGATTCTCCTCTTAGAAGAAGATGCCACTAAGGCCCGACACAGCCTCAAGGGCTATTCAGTGTATTATCTGGATCAGCTCATGAATATCTCAGCCACTCTAACTTTAGCTGTGTATAGCCTATACCTCACCACTAACAACTTTACCTGGCTTCTCTTTACGCTGCCGATTGTAGTTCTGGGGATTTTCCGCTATTATCACCTTACCCACAACCGCAGCGCAGGCGAACCCAGCCGAGACCTCTTCGCAGATAAGTTTCTCTTAGGTATAGGGGGCCTCTACATGATAATAGTCCTTATGGAAATGCTGCAAATACCCTGGATTCAAATCTAAGCGTATGCAGCGTATAAGCGGATGGGGCTTGTATCCCCGAAGCCATACCCATCTAACTCCTTGGCACAGCGAACGCTGGCAGGGTTCAGGAATACCCCGAGGATTGGGGCGTAGTTATGGGGATGCTTCCTTTCGTAGTGGAGAATACACTTGGCATTTGTTGCCTTATAACCGTGTATTGAGCTGGGATGCTGAGCAAGGCATCCTTACCGCTGAGGCAGGACTGAGCCTGTATGAGGTGATTCACAAAGTACTGCCTCAAGGGTGGTTTCCTTATGTAGTACCCGGCACGCAGTTTGTAACTTTGGGAGGGGCTTTCGCCAGCAACATCCACGGTAAAAATCATCACGTGCAGGGGAGCTTCGCAGACCATGTGCAGTGGATAGAACTGCGCTTACCCTCGGGTGAGCTCAAACGGGTCTCCCCTCAAGAGGACCTCTTCTGGGCGACAGCCGGGGGTATGGGACTTACAGGCATTATAGAGCGGCTCCAACTGCGTCTCGCGCGCGTACCTACCTCCTACATCCTCAATCAAGTCGTTCGTGCCCCCGATATAGAAGCTATTGTACGCATTCTCACCGAGCAAGAGATGCATTATCCTTTCGCCGTAGCATGGATAGATCACCATCACCCGAAAAATCGCGGTATCATCCATTTAGGGCGATTTGCCGAGCATAAAGAACTACCTCTCTCCCTCCAAAAACAGCCTTTTCGCCCCCGTCCTAAAGGCTTTCTCCGCATACCTTTCCTTCTGCCCTTCGCTGCCTTCAATAAATATACCACGGCTTGGATTAGCCTCTACTATTGGATGCAGCATAAAGAAGGAAATCATCTCGTACCCTATAATACTTACTTTTTCCCATTAGATGGCGTGGATAAATGGAATCGACTCTGGGGACACCAAGGGTTTGTACAGTTTCAGTTTATCGTGCCGCAAGCCGAAGATTTTCTTTCTCTCTGGGCGAGGCTACGCCATGCTCCTGCCCGCAGTTTCCTGACCGTACTCAAGCGTCTCGGCCCTCAAAAAGGACCCTTGGCTTTTTCTGGACCAGGTTGGACACTGGCAATAGACTTGCCAGCTACAGCGGCGATTCGTTCTTTCCTATCGCTTCTCATAGATAAGGTCCTGGAGCGCAACGGTCGGATTTACCTGACGAAGGATAGCCTGCTTACCCCTGAGCAAGCACAAGCCAGCTACCCCGAATGGAAAAACTTCCTGAACCTCAAAGCTCAA
>JANWZJ010000093.1 GCA_025054525.1 Bacteroidia bacterium
TATCTTCGCTTCCGTTTAGAAGAGCTAGCCCAAGAATATCCTGAGTTTATCCTATCGGTGCGGGGACGGGGACTTATGGTGGCGTTTGACTTACCTACGCCAGCCCTTAGAGACCAACTCGTCAAAGACGCTCTGGAAAAAGAGAACCTCCTCCTACTCAAAGCAGGTCCGCAGTCTATTCGCTCTCGTACGGCGCTTACGATTATCAAGGAGGAGATAGATGAGGGAATATCTCGCCTTAGCCGCCTTCTGGCTTCGTATTCAGTAGGGAAGACGATGTCTCTGGCTTAAGCCCTTGCTCATAGAGTTGGGCCAAGTAAAGTTCTCGGAGAAAGTAAGTCCATGCTCCGAGCAAGGAAATAGCCCATCCACGCCAGCCTAAGCGCCAGCCGCCTTTGAGGAGCCAGCCTTTGAGGAAGCGAACCGTTCCTTTGAGGAAGGGACGACGCCAGCTTGCGGGTTTTCCTTGGGTATAGGCTGCTACAGCCATACGATAGGCATACCGCCTGCTCCGCTCTATGCTCTCCTCTATACTGGCATAGGTATAATGCCACAGCTCCCCCGAAAGCCGCAGAGGTCGGACAGACTTGCGTAAAATCAGTTTCTCATGGACAGGAGCATCATCCCAGAAGGCTAACTCCCGAGCAAATAATCGTATTTTCCAATCGGGGTACCATTCCCCTGCCCTGATAAAAGCCCCACAATACACCGCTACTCTAAGCACTTCATAAGCAGCGGCCCGCCAGCCTCCTTTCTCCCGCAGGATGCTCTCTTGAAGCTCAGGAGAAAGAACCTCATCGGCGTCTATTGAGAGGATGTATCGGCCGCGAGCGAGGGAGTTAGCATAGTTTTTTTGGTCGCCATAGCCGCGGAAAGGACGCTCATACCAGCGCACTTTCTCAAACTGCAAGGCCACTTCACGGGTGTCATCGGTAGAGCCGCTATCTACTATTACTATTTCATCCACCACGGGGGATAATGCAGCCAAAGTGGGAGACAAACGACGAGCCTCGTTATATGTAATGATTACGGCGGAAAGCTCCATCAAGCGGCAGTACGAATGGCTTCTATAGGATGAAGATAGGCAGCTTGCAGGGCGGGTGCAATCGCAGCCATAAGCCCAATAAGTATATTGATGCTCAGCGCCCAAATAATATCTGCAAAGCGAATACTCAGCAGAATGCCCTGCTCAGCTGCGATACCTTTCAGTCCTTCTACCAAGAGGAAAGTAAGCGTGATACCCACAGCACCCCCAGTCAGGGTGAGGAGCACCCCCTCCAGCAGAAAAAGGGTCAAGATAAATCGCCGAGAAGCGCCCATGGCTCGTTGGATACCGATTTCTCCTCGGCGCTCCCGCACAGCGATGTATAAAATGTTAGCAACACCTATTCCCCCCACAAGCAGGGAGAAGCCCGCAATAAATAGACCCACTATTTGAATGTAGCTGGTAATTTCTCGGACTTGGCTTAGAAGAACATCTTGTCGGTTGATAGCGAAGTTGTCTTCGCTGGAAGGGGAGAGATGCCGAGCTTTTCGCAGAATGCCGCGTACTCGCACTTCCAGTAGGTCAATGGGAAGAGTCTCGGGATTTTGAGCTCGTATTAGGAGGGTGCGGTCTCCCCGCAGCGAACTCATTACCCAAATCCGCGTAAGAAAAGGTAAAGGCACCAGTACCGCTTCATCCATGTCCCCTCCAAAAGTACCCTGCGCTTTGAGAACCCCTACCACACGAATGGGATAACCTTCATACCTTATCTCTAATCCCACCGCTTCATCACTCACCGCAAACTTGCGGGCTAAGCGATTGCCTATGACAGCTACGGGAGTACCGCGCATAAGTTCATCACCCCGAAAGAATCTTCCTCTCTTGATTTCCATCGGGAAGACCTTATCAAAACCTTCGGATATGCCGATGATACGAGCCTCTTCTCGCTGACCCTTGAATAAGACTTTCTCATTCATGCGGTCATAGCGCAGAGCGACCCAAGCGTCGTTCCGCAAGGCACCTCGCACTGCGTAATAATCGCTCCATGCTATTCGGGGGCGACGCAGATACTTTTCCCAGTGATCATCGGAGAAACGCCAAGGAAAGTGATGTACATATACGGTGGAGGCTCCTAATCGCTCTATGCGCTGGATAAGACTGGATTCCATAGAGCTTATGAAGATTCGCACGCCTGCAACTGAGAAGATTCCCACCCCTATCGTGAGGAGGGTAAGGAGCGAACGACGCCGATGAGCTTGTATATTGCGCAAGGATTGCTTCCAGGCTTCTTCCAGCATGGTATCTTTGCAGACGCAAATATATGAGTACGCGTCTCTCGGACTACAACTTTGAACTGCCGCCGGACCGAATAGCCCAGTACCCTCCAGAGCCTCGCAGCTCTAATCGCCTCATGGTTCTACATCGCGACACGGATACCATCTCCCATCACACATTTACTGACCTCAAGGACTTCTTAGAAGAAGGCGATGTGATTGTGTATAATAACTCGCTTCCTTTCCCCTGCCTGCTCAAGGGGCATAAAGAGCGCAGTACTTCACCGATTGAAGTCCTGCTGCTGCGAGAGTTAGACCCTGAGACGAATCTCTGGAATGCGATGGTGGAGCCCGCCCGAAAAATTCGCGTGGGAAATAAGCTACACTTTGCAGATGCTTCTTTGATGGCGGAGATTGTAGATAATACCACCAGTCGGGAGCGGGCTGTACGGTTTATTGTGCCTGCGGGACACTCTTTCCGAAGTATCATTCAGCAAATAGGACACTTAGCCTTGCCCAGCTATATCCAGAGACCTGCACAAGAGGAAGATTATATTCATTTCCAACCTGTGTGGGATGGCATACCTGGCTCGGTTCAGCCTTCCGATGCGAGTTTGCCCTTCACACGGCTACTAATGCGACAGTTAGAAGTCAAAGGCGTGGAGTTCTTACCCGTTACCCTTCACATCGGCGCCGCTAACTTCAGAACCATAGAGGTAGAAGACCTTTTCAAGTTTTCCATGGAT
>JANWZJ010000094.1 GCA_025054525.1 Bacteroidia bacterium
TATAGAGAAAAACAACCATACTCAGGCGCTGCTCTCCAAAGTATCGCTCATTTGTACGGCTGAGCTTAGTTTTGAGCTCTTCAGAGGGAATCCGACTGCGCTCTACTAAGAGCAGCACTAAGATAGGCTCTCCAGGAGAAGGCTGTATTTGGAAATCACCGAAAGAAGACGCAGGGGAGGGAGATGCTTGAGATTCCGGAGTGGGAGGGGTTTGAGCGGGTAATCCATTCTCTAAGTAGGAGAGGAGCTTCTGAGCCAAGGTAGCACAACTGGAACTACTATGCTTGCGTAGAAGGGTGTCTAATAGCGTGCGAGCGGCTGTATTTTCGCCTAAGTGCGCGTGAGCGGCTGCTATCAGGTACAATATAGCGGGCTCTGACTGAGTACCCTCCCACCGCCGCCTAGTAACCTCCCCAAAGGCTATGACAGAGGTGAATTCTTCCTTTCGGTAGCTTTCTAGTAGGGCTTGGTGAATATCGGAGACGGGCGCATCTTGTAGGAAAGCCTTGCCACTCAGGAGCCGAGCATATTCTGAGTCAGGATATTTCTGGAGCAGTTCTGTTTTGTAGGCTTGGGCTTGGGGGGTGCCTGCGGATAACGCATACAGACCATACAAGGCAGGAGCACCCGCATCACTGCGATGAGGCACTCGTTGCAATAGCCACCGATAGATAGCTATCGCAGAGTCTTTTTTCCCAAAAGCCTCTACATAAAGCTGAGCTAAACCCAAGGCAGATGCTATCAAGGTATCTTCTATGGATTTGCGTTGAGCGGGGGTCTCGGGTATTGTGGAGAGAAGGCGCTTCTTCAGGGATTGGAGGCGATTGGGGGTGAGTTGAGCTGGGTCATCCGGCCACTCTATCTGAAGCGAATCAGAATGAGACTTCTGGGGATCATTTTCCCTTCGTTGGGCAGCAGTTACAGAAGTTTTCTGGCTGCGGCGCCAGTGGTCCTCATCTGCGCGCTCCCCCCACAGCCGCCTAAACTCTTCTTTTCCATTCGCTACTTGAATAGGATTATCAAAATAAAACCCACTACTGCGCCCCGGGCTGCTTGTAGGAAGCAGAGAAGGGGTAAGCATAGTAGAAGCGACGGTCTGCTGACGCACTTTCTCAGCGGCCCGACGGGAAATTTCACTATGGATATAGGCTTCTATGATTCGTTCCCGCTGGTCTGAAGGCAAATCCGCTAATCTGAGCAAGCTGTCGCTGCGATGTACTCTATCTCGAAGCAGTGCGTATTCTTTGAAGCGGGCTTGAAGTGTCTTTATCTCGGCTGCTTGGGGATGTTTAGCGGGGATGAGCGTAGCCGCCGTATCATAATGCCGCTGGGCTGCCGCTAAATCTTGAAACTGCAGGAAATATAGATTGCCCGCCTCATAATGCGCAAGCGCACGCACAGGTGAATTCCCACTACTGCCTGCTTTCTTGTAAGCCTCTAAAGCCGCCTTGGGATTCCCCTGCTTGAGGTGGAGCTGGGCAATACGATAATAGATTGGGTCGCGATAATCTTCATAACGGGTGCTTTTTGCCATGCGTTCCAGCTTACGAATGAGGTCTGCATCAGACCCCTTGCCCAGCATGCTTAGCTGAAACTGAGCCTTGAAGCTGAGAGCATTCGTAGGATTGAGGCGAGCCGCTTTCCGAAATGCTCGGTAAGATTCAGTAAGATTATTCTGCGCCTCATATAACTGACCCAGCAGATAATAAGCGCGCGCACGACGCAAGCGCGTGTCCAACTTCTTAGCGCTACGAGCTAAGAACTTGATGGCTTGCCCCCGCTGCTCTTCTTTGTTTGCCCATATCTGGGCAAGTAGAACTTCTATGTAGGGACGAGAAGACTTAAGCTGCGACTCGGGCAGCTTAAGGGCTTCCAGAAGCTGAGTCTCCGCCCGGTAAGGATTCTCATCATGTAAAGCAGCGTAGGCTTGCCACCAATAAATCCAAGGACGCAGAGGGGTCTCCGGAAAAGCATTGAGCACATAGTTGAAATTCATCTCGGCGTTAGAAAGATTGCTGCGCAGGAGCCATGCCTGCCCAATCAAGGTGCGACTATCATCTATGTACTTCCCATTTTTGTGGCGAAAAATGATGACCTCACATTTTTTGGTGGCTTCTTCTAAGCGGTTGTATTGACTGCGGGCATAGGTAGGGTCTATAATAGGAAAGACTTGAGACCAACCTTCTGCGGGTTCTGGCGTCTGGAGTTCTATTTCGCGCTGGGCGAGCTTGAAGCGCTGATTGGCATGATAATAACCGTTGAAATAGGAAACAAAAGTGTGCCAAGTGCGGGAGACAGCAGTGTTCCGCTCCGCACTACACCCCATAAGCCCGAGCATTCCTATGAGCACTCCCCACTTACATCTCATGTATGTTTTCTCAAAGGTAAGGATTTCTCCCTTTAGCTTTGCTGCATGGCAAACTCACAGGGAGTAAAGCTCTTTCTCCACAAATACCGTCTGCTGTGGATAGAAGATAGCGGTTCTTGGCGCAGAGAACTTCGCTTACCGATATGGGGATGGCTGCTACTGCTTATAGTGATTTTAGCGGGTATATGGAGTATTTTTGCTTACACTCCTCTACGCCACACGATACCAGGTTATCCCACGCGAGCATTCCGGGAGAAATACACAAAGCTTATACAGCGAGCCCGCCAGTTAGAGCACAAGGTGAACCAGTATGCCCTTATGATTGAGGAACTGC
>JANWZJ010000095.1 GCA_025054525.1 Bacteroidia bacterium
TAAGAAAAGGACTTTATTTAGCACCCTCTCCCCAAGTACTCTTTTTGCCTGACTCAGGCTATAACATTACTAAAGAAGGGAAGCGCATACCTTTTTATTTGCCTGCAGAGAGTGCTGCGGGCTGGGAATATGTAGCATGGCAGCCAGACCCTATCACAGGCGTAGTGTATATCCAACAAAGCTGGCATTATACAGTAGCGGACGCTCGCCGCGAAGCTCTATTGTATGCTCCTGTGCGATTTTCCTCCATTAATGCTTTCTGCGAGGGAAAGATAATCCACATAGTTTGGGAGATGGAAGTAAGAAATACCCCGGCGACTTACAGGCTGGAGCGTCAGAGGGGCGGAGGGTGGGAGGTTGTTCGGAGTTTTTCTGCGGTAGGTGCTCCCGCTAAGCAATCCCGCGGGGAATACTATGACGAAGGCAGCGCAGGTGTAGTACGATATAGGCTGGTCTATGATAAGCCTCCTTTACGACTGGAATCTGCCCCAGTGGAAGTGCGGTGCGCAAGCCCTATCTCGCCCCTGCAAATACAAGCGCGCCCTGGCTACTTGCGGATTCGGGTGGCTCAGTCGCAGCCTGTGCGCATCCGACTGCTGGATGAGCGCTTTACTGAGCGGCTGCGACTCTATGATGGCTGGCTCAACGGCGGCGTGGAAAACGTCTTCATGTGGGATACTACACGAGTTGCCCAGGGAAGGTGGATTATTGTTGCTACGCCTCGGCGGCGCTACTGGGCTAAGGTCTGTGCCTGGTGAGCTTTACACACATTCTGGAGAAGGGCGGCTACGGTTAGCGGCCCTACGCCTCCTGGTACGGGCGTGAGCGCACTGGCGGCTTGGGCTACCTCGGGGTGGGTATCGCCTACGATTTGTCCTTCTACTCGGTGGATACCTACGTCTATGACGATAGCCCCTGGTTTGAGCCCCTCGGGCGGAAACCACCGAGGCTGCCCCGCCGCTACTACCACAATATCTGCTTTTTGCGTATGCTCATATAGGTCAGAAGTGCGAGTATGGCATAAAGTGGTGGTGGCATTCCCGTAGGGGGCAGCACGAGAAAGTAATAGCGCCAAAGGCGTCCCCACTAAGCGTCCTCGCCCCACTACTACTACATGCTTACCCTCTGTGACGATACTGTAATATTTGAGTAGTTCTACGATGCCCCAGGGAGTAGCAGGTGCCCAACGAGCGCGCCCCAGCGCAAGCAGTCCTATATTATAGGGATGCAGGCCATCTACATCCTTGAGAGGGTGAATCCGCTCCAAAATCATCTCCTGCTCTAACGGCCCCGGTAGCGGAAGCTGAACTATCATCCCTGTAACGGCGGAGTCAGCATTAAGCTGGTCTATGAGCGCTAAAAGGTCTGACGCTGAAGTCGTCTCTGGTAGATGATGCAATACAGCTTGCATGCCCACTTTGGAGGCTTGCTGGAGCTTACGATTTACATAGATGCGGCTGGGCTCATGATTCCCTACCAAAATAATATCCAGCCTTAGGGGATGCTGGCGGGCATAGGCTTCCACCTCCCTAAGAATCTGCTGAGCTACGGGATTACCATACAGAAGTCTCATAAATACCCCAACAGCTTCAGCACCTGCTTGCTATTCTGCTCCTCGTATAACACTTCAAAGTGCGGCTGCCCATCCCGATCCCTCCGAATCAAAATGTGTCGCGGCGTCGGAATAAGGCAGTGGTGAATGCCCCCTACCCCACTCAGCGCTTCCTGATAAGCGCCTGTATGAAAGAAGCCGATATACATTTCCTTACGTGTTTTGGGGAGAAAGAGGACATTCGTATGGGCGTCCGTATGGTAAAAGTCTAACTCATCACAGGTTATGCCGCCTAAGATGACGCGTTCATATTCTGCGCTCCAGTTATTGAGGGGAAGGATGATATATCGCTGTTTGAGTGCCCATATATCCGGGAGAATAGTCATGAGGCTTCCATCTAAAATGAGCCAACTCTCCCGGTCATTTTGCTTCTTGCGCTCTAATACCTTGAAGAGAACTGCCCCCGACTCCGCTACGGTATAACTGCCAAACTCTGACACAATATCAGGTTCTTCTACGCCATGTTGAGCACAGGCGACTTTGAGCCTGCGCACTATCTCTGTAATAACATAGGAATAATCAAAGTCAAACTCTAACGAATTGCGAAAAGGCAATCCTCCCCCTAAGTTGAAGTAGCGAAGTGAGGGGGCTTCCTTCTTGAGTTCGCAGTAAATCTGAATCATTTTATCCAGCTCGTTCCAGTAGTAAGGGGTGTCCCGAATGCCAGAACTAATGAAGAAGTGCAGCATAACGAGCTGTAGATTGGGGTAAGGCTTAATTTTGTCTATGTATAAGTCAATCACATCTTCCGCACGGATGCCCAATCGGCTGGTATATACGGGAAAATCAGGGCGCTCCTCTATAGACACACGAATGCCCAGTTTCGCGGGGACTTCTAACTCGCTGAGGTAAAAATTTATCTCTCGTTTGGTGTCCAAGACAGGAATAAGGTTCTCAAAGCCATCATGGAGTAAATCTACTATGCGT
>JANWZJ010000096.1 GCA_025054525.1 Bacteroidia bacterium
GGCTTGCGGTACTAACCGAACCCGCATTTCTTCATATTCCACCGAGATGATGTCCTGAATGGGAGCCTCTATGGGAAAGGTAGGATTTCTGCGGTAATACTCATGTTCCGCTTTTTCAATTTGCCGAACTAAAGCCATAATCTTACGAAAGCGTTCGGCTTCTTCTAACTGCAGGTCTTGGGGCAAGATGTCGCTCAGCTTTTTCTTGAGTTTGACGAAGCGTACGAGGTTGTGGCGGCGTTTTTCTTCGGCACTACACCACTCTAAGATGGTGAAAACCGTATTGACCTGGGCCTCCTCAAACCAGGGTTCTACCCATGAGCCTACGATAGCGATGATTTTGAAGTGCCGCAGGAAAAACTCTTTGAGGTGCTGGCCATAGGCGACGTCCAGCCAAGCGTTGGAGGTGAGGATACCCATTCGTCCGCCTTCTTCTAAGAAAGCCGCCGCATGGTAAAAAAGATAAGCGTAAATATCGGCTTGCCCTGAAAGCTTGAGGTCTAAGCGATTCTCTTGTATCCATTCTTGGATAAGAAGCCGTCGCTTTTCGGGGGGTAAAGCAGCGGTTCGCTTTAGCTCTGCTTTTAGTCCCTCTGGAGACTTGTGCTGGAAACGCAGCTTAAACAGCTCTGGGTCTTTCCAGAGCCAATTTTCGGCGATGGCTTGCACGAGACGCTTTTTGTATCCTCTTTCTTTGCGCTCTATAAGCTCCTGTCGGATATAAGGAAAATTCCCTACAATCCCCCGAAATACAGGCAGCGAAACTGGCAGGGTGTCGGAAGGAGAGGAGTCATAGGTCTGGATGGGTTTAGGCCGCTTGAGGGAGAGCATAACGCCGGGTTGCAGGTCAAAAAAGTCTCTCACTTGGATGCGCGGCGGTTCTTCGAAGTTGGCGGGACTTTGGCGAAAGAGATTGATAGTAGCTAACTGAGCTGGAAAGTGCGCGATATCTATACCCCAGATTCGCTGAAGCAGCTCCTCATGGGAGAGCCGATACCCTGAGAGAAACCGCAAATAATAATAAAGCCGCGTGAGAAACACCCCCGAGCCGCAAGTAGGGTCTAAATAAGCGCCTTCCTGAGGGTTTTTTACGACAAACCCTAAAATGAAATCCACTACATCTTCTCGCGTAAAGTACTGCCCTAAAGCATGCCGTTCTACCCGAGGGATAAGCCCTTCCATAATCTGTCCAATCACATCTTCCCGCAAACGACTAAAATCGCGCTGATTGAGGTCGCGCAGAAGCGCCCGCAAAGGCTCTTCCACTGCTTCAGGTAGTCCTACTTTGTCTAAGGGGGATTCTTCAAAAACAGCCTGCCAATCTATTTCTTGCGCTTTCTTGAAAGCCTCTTGCAGAAGCCTCCGAACAGAAGAAACCCCTTCACTCTGAAGGAGAGGAATGCCCGGAAAATGCGGACGAATTGCAAAATAAAAGAGAATGCGCACCGCTAAAGCATACGCCCAATGCTGAGCAAGACGCTCCCAAAACTGAGCATCTCCTAACAAGTACCCCTGCTTAGCTGCCCATTGTTCTATTCCACTCCGCTGCGAGGTATCCATGCCTTCAAGCGCTTTTTTCAAATGCGGAGAAAGTTGAGTTATAGCCTCGCGAAGTTTGCTGATAAAATAGATTTTGTCTAATATAAGCGGCGCCTCGGAAGCCTTATGCAATAGGAGCTTCAGTTCTTTTAGAACCTCCTCGGCATGGCGTCTAAGCTTTTCTATTTGTTCAGGGGTGAAATAGAGAGTATTTAGGTCGGGGACAGCGATGCCTTTGATAGTCTTGAGGTGCTCCAACCGACCTCGCTGTACCCGATAAAGGACGGTTTCCTGCACATTAGAAGTGAGCGCATACGATACACCTGCTATAGTAGCGGCTTTAGGGAGTCGGGCTAAGTCTTCCTCTTGTCCAGGCGGCTTGAGCTCCCAAATCGCAAAAGGCTGAGCCCTGCCCTTAGGATAAATGCTAAGGTCAGGCGTATAGCGATCGTATTTTACTTCTTGCCGCACTTCAAAAGGATACACTTCCCCCTGTACCAGCTGAGACAATATCGTAAGGAGCTCGCCTTGAAAAGTGCGCTCAATAGGCTTTCCAGAAGCCATGGACAAAACTAACTACTTTCTTGAAGGCCTTGTGGAGTTATGAAGAGATACCCTTCTACCGCTGCCCAGCGAGAAGCTGCCCGTCGTCCTAGAAGAAGCTACTAGCTATGAGCCCTACACTTCCAGCCCATTTCATGACTGCAAACTTGACAAAAACATTTACTGACACGCCTCACACTCCTCTCCTCCATTTTCTGCATTCCAGCGGCACACCGCAGCGGATACGCTGGTATAACTCCAACTGCTTGGGGTATCTACTTCTTTTTCGAACTCAGTCTTAGACACAGTGCTTTTCTCTATCGCCGAAGCCCCCAGCGTGCGCAGATAGTAAGTGGTCTTCAGCCCCGCATGCCAAGCATATCGGTACATGTGGCTAAGCTCCTTCATATCGGGCTG
>JANWZJ010000097.1 GCA_025054525.1 Bacteroidia bacterium
CTATGGGAGGAAGGGATGTATTTACTCGCCAGACAGCATTTAGGTAAGGAGGCTGGTCCAGATAGCCCCAGGGCAGCGTCTCATAAATAGGCGAACTGCATTCTACATGAACCCCCGCCCGTTCCAATTCTTGCCAGGCCTGGGAAATCGCCGTCCAGCGCTCCCCCAAGTTGCTACCTACGCCAAGAAAAATCATGCACTTTCTGCAGAGCGCGCTTTACAGCAGCAATAATATTGGGAGTTGTCAGTCCGTATTTCTCCAGAAGCTCATGAGGCTTGCCGCTTTCACCGAAGGTATCTTGTACCGCTACTTTCTCTATGAAACGAGGGCAGAACCGAGCCGCAACCGACGCAATCAAATCCCCTAACCCATTATACACCTGATGCTCTTCCACCGTAACTACCACTGGAGTACGTGCTAACCATTCTCGTATGCCGGCTTCATCCACGGGTTTGAGGGTATGAACGTTGACTACTGCAATCAGAAGTCCTTCTTTCTCCAACTCATAAGAGGCTTGAAGAGCATGCCATACCATATGCCCGGTCGCAAAAATCACCCCATCTTCTCCATCCAGAAGCGTTTGTATTTTCCCGATGGCAAAGGAAGGGTCTTCTACGGGGGTGAAGTTAGGCACCACAGGCCGTCCAAACCGAATATATACAGGCCCCAGCCATTGCGCTGCGGCGAGCGTAGCAAGTCGCGTTTGATTGTAGTCGCAAGGACTGAGTACCGTCATGCCCGGCAGTCCCCGCATCATCCCTAAATCCTCCAACATTTGATGCGTAGCCCCATCTTCTCCTAAGGTAAGCCCAGCATGGGAGGCGGCTATCTTTACATTTTTGCCCGAGTAGCAAACACTCTGGCGAATCTGGTCATATCCCCTGCCTACTGCGAAGTTAGCAAAGGTACCCACGAAAGGAATAAACCCCACGGTAGCTAATCCCGCTGCTACCCCTATCATATTTGCTTCTGCCACTCCACACTGAAAAAACCGTTCAGGGAAGCGCTGAGCAAAAGCATCCATTTTCACAGAACTCATCAAGTCAGCCGCTAAAGCCACGATACGCTCATCTTTTTGGGCAGCTTCTAATAGTCCCGCCCCGAAACCCGAACGCGTATCACGCGCCCCTGTATCTACATAGCGAGGACGCATGTCCTAAAAGTCATTTAGGACTTCGGGGAGCTGCGCAATAGCTCTTTCATATTCTGCGGCATTAGGAGGTTTTCCATGCCAACGGTAATCATTTTCCATAAAGTCCACCCCTTTGCCCATCACTGTGTAGGCTACAATAATGATGGGCTTCCCGCGACCTGCACGGGCGGTAGCCTCTTTGAGAGTACTCAAGATAGCAGGCATATCATGAGCTTCTCTGAGGCTCAAAACCTCCCAGCCAAAGGCTTTCCACTTTTCTTCTACGGGGTCAGTATTGAGTACTTCGCGGGTATCGCCATCTATTTGCTTATAGTTGCGGTCTAAAATGGCGATGAGATTATCTACTCGGTGATGGGCAGCGAAGAGGGCAGCTTCCCAGATTTGTCCTTCATTGATTTCGCCGTCGCCTAACATAACGTATACGTAATGGGGGTCTTGGCGAAGTTTTTTGCCCAGGGCTATGCCTATGCCTACCGAGAGTCCCTGCCCCAAAGAACCTGTAGCCACACGCACCCCGGGCAGTCCCTCTTGGGTAGCGGGATGCCCTTGGAGGCGACTGTCTATGCGCCGAAAAGTAGCCAGTTCAGAAAGCGGAAAGTATCCAGCCCTTGCCAGCACTGCGTACCATCCTGCACACACATGACCGTTGGAGAGAATAAAGACATCTTCTCCTTCTCCAGAAGGGGAAAAGGGAGAAGGCACATGCCGCATATGAGCGAAGTACAGAGCCACCAGAATATCAGCCAGCCCTAATGCGCCCCCAGGATGCCCTGAGTTCGCTTGATAGACCATGCGCAGTACGTCCCGTCGCACCTGAGCCGCTATTCGCTCTAAGGTTTGCGTTTCCATTTGCCCCAAAGATAAGGCACTCCCATGCCCCATAACCCTATCCAGGCCACTACGGAAGGGAAAAAGTAGCGCCATTCGGACTCACCTGTAACAAAGGGCACTATAAGCTGTCCCCAGCCATAAGCAGACAGGAGGAGAAAGAGAAGTTTTTGACGCTCCGAGAGCAGCCCCTTTCTGTATAGCCAAAGTCCCCAAAGAGTTGCTAATACTCCTATTCCATACACCCCCGGAATATACCAAGAAGGCCAGACGAAGTAAGCCTTGCGCAGCCACAAGGGCACTCTTCCATAGCTGCGCTCCTCGCTTAGATAAACGAAGGGTGGTGGGTGAAAAAGATTGTCGTACAGGATAGAGCTCCAGCGGTAAAGGAGAACGCGCACTTGTACTGTTCGCCTCAGGAGAGAGAGGAGAGTATCTACCTCCCTATAAAGAGCTTTGCCTATTTCTATTCTCTGCTCTG
>JANWZJ010000098.1 GCA_025054525.1 Bacteroidia bacterium
TATATTTCAAAATAAGCTGTCTCTATATTGACAGCAGCAATATAGTATGGTAGTAGTAAGATTTCATTAGCATGCAGTTCTTTTGTATATTTGCGCTCCAAATCTTCTGGTTTAATTAACTCACTTTGAAGTAAGCGTACAATAAATGTCCCCGTGCCTGTAAATGGCTCAAGAATGTGGACATTTTCATCTGTTAAGCTGATACCAAATTCTTGTCTTAAAGCCGCCTCGGCACTATGCACAATAAAATCTACTATCTCGATTGGCGTATAGACAATACCTATCTAAAAGTAGCTCCTGCATTAGGTTGCAATTTTAGGAAGTTGCGGGGGCTTGATAGCGCTCTATCCGAAGGAGCCCCCGAACTTGGGATAGTTCGTGGATAAGGCTGCGTAGTTCGGGCTCGTTGTATATGTATAGCTCCACTATGCCCTGGAAATAGGAGGCTTGACCCTCTATGCGAATAGAACGAATATTCTTTCGCTTTTTGAGGGAGATTACTTTGACAATATCTAAAAGCATGCCTACTCGGTCTTCACCTTCTAATAGGAGTGCGGCTAAGAAAGGCTTTGTAGGAGTAGCGGTCCAGCGAAGAGGGCGAACCTTTTGACTATCTAACGATAGAAGTCTTTGGATTTCCCGGCAAGTAGTACGGTGGACGATAAGCCCTTCGGCTGTTACATAGCCCATGATAGCATCGAAAGGCACGGGATAGCAGCAAGAAGCATAAGTATGGGGTTCCTCTTCGTGTCCGACTTCGGGGGCGCCGCTGAGCAGACCTAACTGTTGGGAAAGTTGGTCTACAATCGGAGTAGTGCCTTGTGAGAGGCGCTTGAGCCGCACAAACTCCTGCACACGAGCCAAATCCACCTGATGGGTGCCTAAGCGATACCAGAATTCCTCCAAGTTTTGAATGTGAAGATACCAAAGCAGCTCTCGGATAACAGGATCATTAGGATGAATTCCTAAATGCCTCAAGCGCCAGTCAAATATGGATTTTCCTCGTTCTATGGCTTGTTTGCGCTGCTGCTTCAAGTACTCCCGAATCTTGAGTCGGGCGCGTCCTGTCTTCACGAAGCGGAGTTGTTCTTCAGTAGGTTCGGCTCGCTCGCTGGTGAGAATCTCTACCTGGTCCGCATTCTGCAGGACGTAATTAAGGAGTACTGCGCGCCCATTTACCTTAGCTGCGATAGCGCGACGCCCTATATCGGAGTGAATCTCATAAGCAAAGTCCAATGCCGTAGCTCCCGCTGGCAAAATTTTGAGGTCTCCTTTAGGCGTAAAGACATAAACTTCTTCGTGTGCAATATCAGGATGAAGCTCGCTTAGTAGTTCTACGGTAGAGATTTCGGGATTCTCTAAGAGACTACGAATGCGTCCTAACCATCTTTCTAAAGCTTCATCATACCCCGTGTATCGTCCATTTTGGGCTGCTTTATAGCGCCAATGGGCTACTAAGCCATACTCAGCGGTTTCGTGCATGCGCTTAGAGCGGATTTGTACTTCCACCCATTTCCCTTCAGGCCCCATGACTGTGATATGCAAGGCTTCATACCCAGTGGGTTTAGGTTGAGAGAGCCAGTCCCTCAGGCGCTGGAGGTTAGGGGGATACAAAGAGGTAACAATAGAATATACCCGCCAACAATCGGCTTTCTCAGTTTCAGGGGGTGAGTCTAAAATAATCCTCACAGCGAAAATATCATAGACCTGTTCAAAGGGAACATTTTGCCGCTGCATTTTCTGGTAGATAGAACTAATAGATTTGACGCGACTCTCTATTTTGAAGCTAACCCCCATCTCCTCCCGGATGCGCTTCTCTATAGGTTCTATAAAACGCTGAATATAACGCTCTCTTTCTCGGGCGGTTTCTTGCAGTTTCTGTTCAAGAGCTGCATACACATCGGGCTGGCGGTGCTTTAGAATAATATCCTCCATTTGGCTGCGCAGGGTATAAAGACCCAAGCGGTGGGCTATGGGTACATAGAGGTACTCCGTCTCTGCCAGAATCTTGGCTTGCTTATCGGGTTTGAGGCCTGAGAGGGTGCGTAGATTATGCAATCGGTCTGCCAGCTTAATCAGCGCCACCCGAATATCATCCGCCATCGTCAAGAGAATCTTGCGGAAGGTTTCGGCTTGGGCCGAGTCTACGGAGCTTTGGACGCGGGTGATTTTGGTGAGTCCTTCTACTAATCGAGCTACCGTATCGCCGAAATACTTGCGAAGGGTATCTATTTCGGTATCGGTGTCCTCCAGGACATCGTGTAAAAGGGCAGCCATGACTGCATGGAGGTCTTTGAGTCCGATTTCCTTAACGAGGATGAGGGCTACGGCAATAGGATGCAGAATATAAGGTTCGCCTGAGCGCCTGCGCATGTCCCCATGCTGTTCCAAAGCAAAACGGAAAGCCTTACGCAGTTCAGCTCTACCGGGTTTGTCTAAGAACTCGCTGCAAGCGCGCAAGAG
>JANWZJ010000099.1 GCA_025054525.1 Bacteroidia bacterium
AATGTCAAAAGCCCAGCCTACGGTTTTGTTGAGGCCCCAGGTACCGATTCCTACCCATATGGTATAAGCTATCGCCGCAAACCCGGCAAACATGACAAGAGCCGTAAAACCCGTAGTAAGGTACCATTTCCAGCTGGCTGGTCCCAAGATGGGAGAAACCAAGTCATCCGTGATTTTGCGGTAGGTTTTCCGCCCTAAGATGAGCGGTTCTCGTATAGGGCTCTCAAACATAAGTGCTATGCAGATTTAGGTTGTGGCAAGGTTTCTTCGTTACGGACTTTGACCATGTAGCGAATGGAGGGGCGAACATTCAGCTCAGCGAGGGCATAATAGCCCCGCGGTTCTTGGGCGAGGCGACTGACGAGGCTTTCGGGGTCATTCAGGTCGCCAAATACGATAGCCCCCGTAGGACAGGCTTGCTGACAAGCAGTTTTCAACTCTCCATCTTTCAGGGGGCGCTGTTGCTTTTTGGCTTCCAGCTTAGCAGCTTGAATCCGCTGCGTACAAAAGCTGCACTTCTCCATTACCCCCCGAGCCCGCACAGTTACGTCAGGATTGAGAACCATCCGCCCTAACTCATCTACAGGATTGAAGGCCCAGTTCTCCGAATTCGTGTAATCAAACCAGTTGAAGCGGCGCACTTTGTAGGGGCAGTTATTAGCGCAGTAACGAGTACCTACGCAACGGTTATACACTTGCTGATTGATGCCTTCAGAACTATGCGCTATGGCTAACACAGGACAAACCGTCTCGCAGGGGGCATGATCACAGTGTTGGCATAGCATAGGCTGGAAAAAGGCCCGCGGGAAGTCTTCTGGGGGTGCTGCGGGAAACTCTTCTGGCTTGCCTGTATGCCCTGCCGTGGAAGTAAAGTAGCGGTCAATCCGAATCCAGTGC
This sequence comes from Bacteroidia bacterium, assembly GCA_025054525.1. Classification (GTDB taxonomy): domain Bacteria; phylum Bacteroidota; class Bacteroidia; order SpSt-205; family SpSt-205; genus SpSt-205. The sequence goes on from JANWZJ010000099.1 coordinate 898, forward strand.
AGGTCGCGCCCGCGACGCATTTCATCCCGGCCTACGACAGGGATATTATTTTCGGCGACACATGCCACTACACAGGCTCCACAGCCTATGCATAAGTTGAGATCAATCGCCATACCCCAACGATGCCCAGGCTGCGGATGCTCTATCCACCACAGGTTGATAAGTTCGGGCTCTTCATGATTGCCTGCACGAGGATTTTGCTTGTAGGCACTGAGCGTTGTCTCCCGAATGTATTCACGCCCCACATAAGTCTCCCACTGCTGAATCCGGGCTAATTCATAAGTACCCCCCAATTTTTGAAGTTGTATTTCAGGGACGACGGTTATACGATTGCCGGATTCGGTGAGCTGGAGGAAAGGATAGATATTTTGTCCGACTCCTACTGCGGCTCGGCCGCCGGTTTTGCGTCCATAGCCTATGGCTACTCCTACCGTACGGGGGGCAGTCCCTGGCAGCACGTACACAGGCAGTTCTACGGACCTATCTCCTGCCGTAATCCGGATAACATCATTAGGGCTGAGCCCTAGCTCTCGCGCAAGGAGAGGAGAAATGACCGCATAGTTATCCCATGCCACGCGAGAGACTGGGTCAGGCATCTCCTGAAGCCATGGATTGCCCGCATTCGTGCCATCTCCTATAGACACCTTTTCGTAGGCGTACAGCGTTAGGGGTACTTCGCCTTCCGTAGGAGGAAGCTGAGCTGCCCACTGAGAAGGATTCCAGTTCGCCTTAGGGGTGCCCGAAGCAGAAGTCATATCCACCACCCCTCGTTCCAGGGCGTGTAGCCAGAACCCCTCCGCACTCTCAGCAGGAAGTAAAGGCTCCGTAGAGCTCCAAAAGGCCTGAACCTTGCCCTTCTCTCTGTCTTTCAGATAGGCCTGATAGGCAGGATATATGGACTTTTCCCAGAAAGATTTTAGATAATCTAATGCACTCTCGCTGCGGCCAAGCCATGCCAGCAGTATCTCCGCAAAAGAACGCGTAGAAAATATACGCGCAATCGTAGGCTGCTGCAGCGTAAGGAGACCTTCGTAAGGCTGCGCATCTCCCCAGCTCTCTAAATAGTGGTCTTCGGCTAAAATATATTTACAGCGCTTGGCAGTCTCATGTGCATAGGTAGATATGGCGATGCTGATAGAAGACTTTTCTATGGCTTGAGCCACCCTATCACTCTGAGGATAATCATAGAGCGGATTGACCTGATGGAAAATGACAGCCCCTACTTTCCCTTCTTGGGCATCCTTGAGGAAGGCTTCAAAATCCGAGTCCTTTCCTGCACGCAAGTAGCAAGCCGGGCTCACATACAAGGTATTCCCGTAGCTATCCAGAAGCAAGTTAATGCCTATAACTACAGCTTGGAGGACGGGCATTTGAGAGTTTGCGACTACTAAGGCTTTGCCTCGGCTTTCCCAGAGCTTCTTCGCGGTGTGTGATATGTCTCCATTAGGGGTGTCCCATTTATCGTCATTGAGTGGGGACTGCCCTGC
>JANWZJ010000009.1 GCA_025054525.1 Bacteroidia bacterium
AGGGAGATTTCTACGAGAGTTTCGGCATGCGCCCACGGGGAAAGTATTTCTATCAGACCTCACAGGAGACTACCAAGCCATCAATATCGCTACAGTGTGGCAAGCCGTAGAAGTCCTAAGAAAGCAAGGATGGGCTATTTCGGAGGAAGCCCTAAATCAAGGCATAGCCCAAACCCAGCAAAAAGCCCCTCTCTATGGCAGAGCTCAGTGGCTTCGGGTAGGAGAAAAGTGGATTTTGGCAGATGTAGCGCATAATCCCCATGGATTTGTGGCTTTACGCAGGCTTCTACAGTCAGCCCCTATCCCGATGAAAGAACTTCTAATAGGGTTTTCTCGGGAGAAAGATGTGGATACCTGCTTGAAGATTTTAGCGCCTTGGCCGGGCAGGGTTTTCTTTACAGCTGCGCAGTCGGAACGGGCTCTACCTGCAGACACGCTATGCAGCAAAGCAGAACAGCACGGCTATACAGGGCAAGCATACCCTACCGTAGCGGATGCCCTTCATGAGGCCTTAGCTTCTCCCCTTCCCCTGCTAATTACGGGCAGCGTCTTCGTGGTGGGGGAGGCTCTTGCATTGCTCGGGGCAGTTCCCCACGAGTAAAATCCGCTCTACTCGGCTCTTCCAGGGTTCCGCTATTTGAATGCTGCCCGCTGGTAGGCAGATACCTTTGTGACACTTTTTGCAGAAGAAGTGGGCGTGCGTGTCGCCTTCCCCACGGCAAAGTACATACATCGTATCATGCCCTGGCAGATACACCTTATACACTAATCCAATCTCCTGAAGAGCTAGCAAGTTGCGATACACTGTGACGCGATCCAAGCCGGTAATTTCTACCAGTTCGGCATGGGTGCATGGTTTTTTCTCCAAGGCTTCAGTAATGCATCGCCGAGGGTGCGTACAGCGCATGCCCTCAGCATGAAGCTTGCGCCTAAGCCAGTAACGCGTACTCATAGACGAGGTCGTATAGGGATTTTTACATCTATATCCGAAGTACCGCGGTCTAATCCCCCCTCCTTATCCGAAGGGTCTAAGTAATGCCGCAGAATAATCCGAATACCCCCCTCGGGTGGAATAGTAGTGCCCTGACGCCATGTACCGCGGCTACTTACCAGTCTGTTGTAGTCATCTCGATCCTCTCCCTCCACCTTAAGAAACATGGTGTCTTCGGGAATCGGCAGCAGGAAAAAGCGATGGGTATTTTTCTGCTGCTCTATGATAGTTTGCGTAAGGTCTTGTACAGGATTGCCGCTTTCGTTCAGAACGCGCAGAGAATATCGGTAGAAGGTATTGACCTTAGGACGAAGGGTATCTACAGAAGGCGGGCGGCCTCCCACGCCATCTGGGTCTTTGTACCGACCTTTGACGGTATCACTGCCTTGCACTAAATACACCTCTACCGTCGTAACTACACCATGACCCATGTCCCCTTGCTTATCTTTCTTTTCCTTGCGACATCCTATAAGCCCCCCCCCTATCGCCAGCATAAGCATTATCGCCCCGCGTTTCATCTGCCACAAGTATACAAAAATCAAGCCAAAACCCAAGCGCTATACTTTCCACTTGATAGAACAGCCCATACTGGGCAGCTGAGGAGAAGGAGGGGGCTCCCCTTGAAGGAGTTTCTCTAAAGCCTCTTTTAGTTCTTCTCGGGTTACAGCGGCTGGATTCTGCCAGTTATCGTCTAAGCGCCCGTGATAGTATAGCCTGTGCTGCGTGTCATACACGAAAAACTCTGGCGTACATACTGCGCCGAATGCCTTTGCAACGGCTTGGGTGCTATCGTAGAGGATAGGGAAAGGATATGCCTTCTCCCGACTGCGACGACATAAAGCTTCAGGTGAGTCTTCCTCAGGATAAAGGGAAGGGTCATTAGAGGCTATACCTACCCAGCGAACCCCTCGGGGAATAAACGCTCGGGCTAAGCTGAGAAAGCGTTCCTCTACGGCTTTTACATAGGGGCAGTGCCCGCAAAGAAAAACTACTACTACGGGGGCACCTTGAAGCGAGTCACTGCTTAGCTCTTTTTCTCCACACACCCCCATCAAAGAAAAAGCAGGCAGGGGACTGCCTAAGGCTATTTCCGTAGCGTAGGTAGGCATACTTCAAAGAAAAGCATTTTAGGGGCGTTTTCTTCCTTTCGTCAGATATCACATATGGTATAGCTGATGCGGAATAAAGGGAGGCAATGCTGTTGATATGGATTAGTCCGCAACTACTCCTGATAGGGATAATCGCTACTGCTACAAAAGCTCACCCATCCACTTGAGCAGCTCATTCTCATAATAGCTCCATTTATGCCATGGCTGCACTCCTTCCCTCCGATATAACTGCCAGAAGCTATCCCATACTATACTTACTCCTTCGGTATAAAGCACGGGCACACCTAAGACAGCTGCTTCATAGAACTTGCCCGGGATTTTCTCTCGTAGGTGCGGCAAGGGCTGATAGAAAGCATACAGAAACCGAGCATATCGCTGAAGATTTTGAATAAGCGGGTAAGGCAAAAATGATGCATGAATCAGCAGCCAGCGGGAATGGTGAGCAAGCTGGGTGCGAAGCCAGGAAGCTATCTTCTTGTCTTTGATACTGCCGGCTATCACTAAAGGCATATTCGGATGTTGAAGCGCATGGCTCACTGCCTCTGCGATACCCCAACTCCAAGTGATATTCCCCGAGTACAGCGCATATTGACCTGCTAAGTGAGGGAGTAGGGGCGGCGCTGATTCTACTTCTATAAATGCATTAGGGAAAACCCGGCTCCTTCTGGCGGGGAATCGGAGGGTATAAGGATATTCTGCGAGCGAGTAAGACCGCACTCTGGAGAGCCACAGACGCAGAAAGGTCCATATGCCTCGGCGGACTACTCTGCCTGGAAAGCTATAGGCAGGCTCAAAACGAAAGTTCGCTTCATAGTCCTCCCATACATCCCAGAGGAGAGGACTTCGCCCTCGGAGAAAAGCCCAGGGTATGTCCAACGGGTGCATCGCTATAAGCACACCTGTTACAGGAGGGATGCCCCTCCAATCGGTATAGGTGGATATATCTTGGGGAGGGGTTGAGAGCTGGCTCCAAACGACCTTATCTATATAAGGCTGCAAAGGGCCTTCTACGCAAGCCGGAGGAAAAGGACGGCCCCACACACTCACAGAGAAGCGTCGGGCTAAGGTGCGCGCCAAGCGATAGTAACCTCGCGGATGAAAAGCCACCGCATGCCGTAGCCAAATCGTAATCTCCACTGAATAAAGCTATGTAGCTTCGCTCTATGGGAGAAGTAAAAGTCATCCGAGGAGATATTACTCAACTGGCGGTAGAAGCGATTGTGAATGCGGCAAACGAAGCCCTTCTGCCCGGGGGTGGCGTGTCGGGGGCCATTCACCGAGCAGCTGGTCCTGAGTTAGCTGCCGCTTGCAGAGAAGTAGCGCCTTGTCCTACGGGGGAAGCTCGCATTACTCCGGGCTTTCGCCTCCCTGCCAAATACGTAATCCATACCGTCGGCCCCCGATGGCAAGGAGGCACCGCTGACGAACCCGAACTCTTAGAAAAAGCCTATCGCAGTGCCTTAGCCATAGCTCGGCAGCACAACCTACGCACGGTGGCTTTCCCTTCCATCAGCACAGGAATTTATGGATTTCCATTAGAGCAAGCCGCCCCTATCGCCCTGCGCGTATTGCGAGAAGAAGCTCCGCATTTTGACACCTTGTACTTAGTAGCCTTTGATGAAAAGACCTACGAAGCCTACGCCGCCCATTTATGAGCCGCGAAGAAGAACTGCGCACCCGAGTAGAACTCTATCCAGAAGACCCCTTCTGGCCCCATACCTTAGGAGTTTATCTTTTGGGACAGGGACGCCTCGCCGAAGCCGAAACCGCCTTCCTGGAAGCCCTACGCCGAGACCCCAAATATCACGCCACATTCTACCAGCTGGGCCTACTCTATGAACAACTGGGCAAAGAAGCAGAAGCCATTCGCTACCTCCGCGAAGGCGAACACCTCGCCGAAGATGCCCGAGACCTCAAACTCCTCCACGATTTCCGTCGCAAACTCCAGCTATATTTAGGGCTAGATGAAACATAACCTCATTAGGCTTAGCACCTGCCTGAGCCTGCTAATCGCCCAAGAAACAGGTTTTGGGGTGCGCGGCGGACTTACTTTCTACCAGTACCGAACCCCTTATGCCCAATTTTTCGCTCGGATAGGAGGCGAACTCGGAGCCACCGGGCGAATTCCCCTCTTCGCCAATCGCAAAACTCAATTGCATCACGCCCTTCAACCCGCCTTCGGTTATCTCATGGGGCACTCTCGGCTGCTGTTAGATAGCAGTATCTATATCTCTCCGCTTACGGGTAGGCCTCTCCCTTCTACCGCCAGTGCCCATACTTACACCCACTTCTTGTACATGCAGGTGTTATGGCGGCTCAGCTTTGACCGGGAGGGGGCTTTGGGATTGGCAGCTGGACTCCAACTCCTGCGCCCCATGGGTCAAACCCTCCTCTTAGAATACGAAACCCCCGACGGACAACCTATTCAAGAGTGGAATAGCGTTGCCCTCTCCGACTTGCGCCGCATCTTACCCGCATGGATTCTCAACGGCTGCCTCTATGCCGATATTCGCTTCTTCAAGGGATTGCGCAGCGAATGGCTCCTTCACATACAAACCCTCCACCAAGCGAATCGTTTCTTCTGGCCAACAGGACTCCTCCTGGGAGTAAGCTGGCTTTATACAGGCGCTAATACTCTATAAGCGCTCCCATCTGAACCCTACCGTATTCGCGTAGGGATTCCATGGGGAGAATCAGCAAGGTTTTATCATCATTAGCAGGGGCATCCCCCTGCCACTGCACAAGCCATTCTAATATCATCTCCTTTTGTCGTTTCACAGGCAGAAATACTACCTTCTGACCAAGCAGAAACTGACGAAATCCTTTTTTGCCGGGGCGCTTCATCGCCGGACTCAATACATCCGTAACCCCATCCGAGAAAGCATAAAACGTAATCTGCTCTTGCAGGGTAAAAGTATAAGAGGGGAACTCATAGTCGGTAGGGGTTGCAGCTTCTATGGAGAGGCGGCCGCCATCCAGTTCTTCCAGGGCATCAGCTCCTTCCCGATAGAACCACAAGGGTCTGCCCGCCAAACCTATGTGAAGTGTTCGCTTCTCAAAATCAGCAATTCCCAGGACCACTTCTGCCCCTTGTCTAACAATTTCTTTTTCTCCTACCTGTATAAGACGCTGGAGGCTCTGCAAAAGCCGGCTTAGGAGCACTGAGGGAGATTGAAGGGGATTTTGGAAAAAGAGGGCTTGAATGTTCGTAGAGACGATCCCCGCGAGAATCGCCCCCGAAATCCCATGCCCCGTACAATCCCCCACTGCAAAAAGCAATCGTTTGGAGAAAGCATCGGCAGCCAAAGTATAAAAATCCCCGCCCACTTCTTGGAGGGGCCTGAAAATAATAGCGCTTTTAGGTAAGATTGCTTCTATATCAGGCAGGATAGCCCGCTGGAGCCTTTCTGCCGCTGTATAAGACTGTTTGAGTTCTTCCATCGCTTCCAATAGGCTTTCCGTCATGCGAGTAAGCTCTTGGGCTTGGCGGGCAAGCTGTTGGTTCTTTTGATCTATCTCCTGGGCCTGCTGAGAGACTTTCTCCCGAAAGAGTTTTTCCTCTCGGGCACGCCGGCGATTCTGATAAGCTAGGTAGCCCGTAATTCCTAATAAGAGTAGAAAGATGCCTCCTACTAAGGCATAAACAACTCGTTCCTTCTCTTGCTGCTGCTTAGCGAGTTGGAGTTGGGATTCTCGTTGGGTGATGCCAGAGAGTACTTGCCATTGGGTGGTTCGGGCTGCCAAGACTGCTTCCGTCTGAAGCCAAATCCACTCCATAAGCCTGTCATACAGAGCAATAGCCTGATCATACTGACGGCGATAGAGATATACTTGCGCCTGAGTGCGTCCCCATTCCACCTGAAGAGGCACAGGAAGGGCTTGTTTGTAGGCTTCTCCCTGCTTGAGCAGGGCTTCGGTAACTTCAGGCCTTTTCTGCAGAAGAGCCACCTGCGCTAATCCTAAATAAGCTTGAGCTATGCCCACCGTATCCTTCTGCTCCTTTCCCCAAGTTAATGCTTGCTCATACAGAGTCTGGGCTTGGGAGAGATTATTTGTTTCTATGTAGAGGGAAGCCAGATTGGCTAAAATCGCTGTATAAATCGTCGGCCGCGGCTCTAATAAGGGAAAATACGGGACTTCTGAGAGCGACTCTAAGAGGGTCCGGGCTTTTTGCGCTAAGGCTATCGCACGAGTATAATCGCGCTGCGCAGCTGCCGCATACGATAAAGCATTAAGGGTAAGGGCCAGCAGGATAGGATGAGGTGCTTTTTGGAGAAGCTCTTCGGCAGAAGCGGCATATCCTGCGGCTTTGAGCGGTTCTCTTTCCGCATGGGCTATCGCCATAGAGAGATAAGCATACGCCCGCAGGAATGGGGGCGCATTCTCCGCATTAGCTACTTGACTATAAAGAAAAAGCGCACTGTCTGCCTGACGCACCTTGTAGTAGTGGAGCGCTTGAGTCAAAACTGCCCAGAAATACAACGAGTCCCCCGAAGGAAGCCGACGAAAAGCATCCTGAAGCAGATTCGGAACCCCCTCTATGAGTCCGCCCTTAATCCAAGCCTGTGCCAGTAGAATATATGCTGCCGCTTGTTCCCGCTCATTCTGGGCGTCCAGAAGTAATCTGTATGCGCATTCGCCTATGCAGGTAGGATTTTCCCTGCAAGCGCTGCAATCGTTTCTTTCCTGAGCCCATAGCCCCAGCCCCATGCCCACCATCACCCACAACCAGCATCGCAACTCCCTCATAAGTCTGCCAAATTAAGGGCGTATTGTAGGTAATACAAGCCGCCTATCCGAGGCCCCCCTGCCACCTCTATATGATAGAAGTTGAGCAGGTTTTGGGCGCCTATACGCACTACACTATGCCAGCGTTCTATCTTATAGCTAACTTGCGCATGGATAAGAGCGTAAGTAGGCACTATCCCAGAGAAAGTAGTATAATCATACCGAAAAGCATTCACCCATTGGTACCAGAGCTGGGCTTCCCAACGACCGAGATTTTGCAGAATCAGTCCCGCCGATATCCGGTGCGGAGAAGAGTTGAAAAACACATACAAACTGGGGTCTATACTGACTGCCTGGTCTAAACCGATTGCCCGAGAGAAGCTATAGTTGGCTTGGAGAGCTAAGTACCTAAAGAGCCGATAGCTTATCGCCACGGTAGCAAACTGCCCTTGGAGCAGAGAGGGGATATTGTAATAGCGCCCATACATAGTTGAGAGGCTGTCTTTCTCCACATCATCGGGGGTGAGAGTTTTATTAGGACGATTCGGTCCGTATAACCGCACATATCCTTGAAAATCTCGGTACCATTGATGGGCATATGTAAGGTCCAAATACATCTTGCTCTCTAAGAGGAGGTGTCGTGAGCCTAATTCTAGGCTTGTTACTTTTTCGGGGCGCAGCGTTACAAGTGGAAGGCTTTTGAGATACTGGGCTGCTTTTTCGGGCGACAAACCTTGCTCCCGAGCCTTGCGATACGCTTCTACTGAACTGGCGGTGTAGTTATTCGTGCCAGCAATTCCATACTGCTTATCCGTTCGTTCCCAAGCCCCTATCAGCAGAAAGTTGGCAGGCAGACGAATGAAAAGGGCGTCCATGACGGGATTACGGAAGGCGCGTTGTAAAGCAACGCGCAGAATATGATGTTCTTGTTTGTCTATGCGCGCACTGAGCGCTATGCGGGGCGAGAAGAAGCCATATAGATACTGCCGATAATCATAGCGAATACCTACAGTAGCTTCTAAACGGTCATTCCAGAAAGTGCGTCGGCTTTGCAGGTAGGCGCCGGTTTCCCAGTTGTATAGGGGTTTGCCGCCGCTATCTATGAAGACCGCACCTTGCGAATAAATCTCAAACAGCCTCACACTGCCTCCCACGATAGTTCTGACTCCAGCAAAGGTAGGCAGTTCGTACTGGGCTTCGGCGTGATAAAAGGCGGAGTTACTGGGAAGCTGGGCGCCCCCTCGGCTAATAGGAACGCGAGTCAGCGAGTCCACTATCTGCCGCAAACGAGGGCTATTGGGGGCAGGACGGGCTTCACCTTCCCAGCTTGCTTGCAACACACCAGGCAGATTAGCTATAGAGGGAAGCGTGCCGAGAAAACGAACATCATTATCAGCCAGCCAGCGAGCCGCTGCATGGTCTCCCCGCTTGGGCACCTCGCGCCCATATCGCTGCTCAAACGCAGCCCTATCCGCAGGCGATATAACCGCATCTATATACCCCCCATAAGCCAAAATATATTGCACAAACCAGTCGCGATGCGACTTTACTGAGGCGAGGGCATTTGCCCCCAAGGCAATCATGTTGCTCGTTCTGCCTGCATTCTCCTGCGCTGTATAAAGCCGAATGAATCCCCGAGGATGCGTAAGTTCTGCCCTATAGAGCTGATATACAAAGTCCTTGAGCATATAGCGCATGTGGGTCTGGAAGAAGGTTTGTCCTGTGGCGATGTGATAATGGACTTTTCCCTGCCACCGCTCAGAGAACCGATAAGAGGCCTCTGCGCTAAGCTTTAATGCATAGGTGCGCGGTTCTATGAGGTCGGTTTCTAAGTATCCTGTGCGGCTTAGATAAAAAGCAGGGAGAGGCGAATTATCGGCGGCGGGTACTCCACGGACGAAAATGCGGGCATCATAGCCGTTGCCATTCACGGGGATGTAGCCGGGATTTTGAGAGCCTGGCTGGTCAAAGGGAGGGGTAGCTCCGCCGTAGGTGCCCCGATCTGTGGTGTCCGTAGCCCACCAGTCTTGTCCCTGCATGCCATACAGCACTACCTTGAGGCCGAACCGATTGCGCCACGCATAGGCATATCGCGCCTGCAGCTCGTAAAAGGGCGCTGGATTAGACCGCTGCGAGCCTATGTGATTAATTCCTGCTCGCACCTGAGCCGAAAACCCCGGGTACTGAAAAGGGTCTTTGAGCGTGGTAAGCATCACGCCGTTGAAGGCATTGGGGCCATAGAGAGAAGAAACCGGTCCTAATACGACTTCTGTATTAGCTATATCTATGTCGGCTGCCCCCGAGAACACCCATACGGGTATACTTAGTCCCACAGAGAGTAGTTCTACCCCGTCCACCCGCTGGATAAAGCGCCCATTTTGAGTGAAGGCAAACCCCCGCGCATTGACTACGGGGAAAGTTAGGCTACTATGGACTACCTCCAGTCCGGGAAGAAAAGCCGCTGCCTGCGTGGAGAATAGGCCCGGCTGTGTGCGCAAATCTACTCCCGAAAGAGAAAAAACTTGTACGGGAGAATGCATTTGTTTTTCCTCTATGCGAGAAGCCGCTATGACCACCTCTTGCCCAATAATCTCCTGCTCTTGAAGAGGGATAATCTCTGGCAGGCTCTCTTTGGGTTTGGGCGAAAGGGTGATACGCTTCGTCTCATACCCTACGTATGAGATTTCTACTTCTATGGGCTCGCGCAGCGTAGTGGGTAGTTCAAACTCCCCTTGAGCCCGCGTTACAGCGCCTATCACTGTGCTAGGCACCCGAACATAAGCTCCTACTAAGGGTTCTTTAGTTTTCGCATCTTGTACCCTGCCCTTAATCCAAAGGTAGGAGGGAGAGGTATCAGGAACTTGCTCTCGCTTGGGTTGAATGCGCGCAGCCCTGCGCAAAATCACCTGCCCCCAGACCACCCCTAGGCCCGCCACGATGGAAAAAATACAGGACCTCATGCCCAAAGGGGCAAAGTTAGTTAGTACGATGCAGCTGTTGCAACTGCCGATACACCTTTTCGTACTGCTCTATTCCCACCTCTAAGGCTAAGTGGGGGCGAGCCCATTCGCGCACCTGCTGAACTGGCTGCCTCCGGAGGTCTTGAAGAAGTCGTATAATCACTTCATCGTAAGCATGGGAGGAGAAGTCTTTGACTAAGTAGAGTCCTTTTAGCTTTTGGGAAAGGACAAGCTGATCCCCTAAATCAGCTTGAGTCACTACGGGTACATTCATTGCGAGGAGTTCAGAGATTTTGACAGGGGAACAGCCTTTCCGACTAAAGCCCGGACGATAAAATATTACGGACGCATCCAAGGCCTCTATTCCTTTAGGGACCTCTGTGTGAGGCAGGTATTGGGTTTTTATGCGTTCAGCAGGCAGGCGAACCTCCTGAATAAAGGAGCTCACAAGGGTTGGGTCAGCAGGCGTAAAGAAAACAAAGAAGCTATCAGGCCTCTGTCGGAGAAGCCTTTCAAAGAAGCGTAGCATGTCTCGCACCTCGTAGAGGGCTCCTATAGACCCTACATAGCCCAAGACGAAGGCTTCTTCGGGGATTCCCAGTTGATTGCGATAGAGTCGGCGACCTTCTCCTCTCGGACGAAAGAGCTCAAAATCTGCCACACAGGGAATAACTGTAATCTTTGACGAGGGTACGCCCCAGGTCTCTAACTCTTGTCGGGCCGCCTCGGTAAGCACCACAACATGCGCTGCAGAGCCGAGCATATGTCGTTCCCGCTTCTTCCATATCTTATACAGCCAGTCAAAAAATGGATTGTGCGCAGGCCAGGCGCCTGTTTCTCTTCTTTCATCGGCCCAGAAGCCCCGCATATCAAAAATCCAGGGTATTCCTCTCTGAGAAGATATCCGGTGGGCTACCCAGCCCGCCACATAGCTGCGCGCATGCAGTAGGGAAATCTCCTCTCTTTGGACTATCCGCCGGGCGCTCCAGTAAAATCGGAAACTATCATAGGCTTTGGCTATGAGCGGAGGGCGCTGGGTAAAAGAAAGCGGATACCAGCTTATGCGGCGATCCTTGAGGTATTCTCGCATAGCTCTACCCTCCTTTTGCCATCTTTCCTCCTTCTCAAAAGTCAATAGGTAGAAGGATACCCCCAGCCCCTCCTGAATCCCCTCTATGTAGGGCAAAATCTGAGATCGCCCTAAGGGGTCTAATAAGCCATCGTAGGAAAGGTATAGCACCTTCACGCGCCAAAGGTAGGTTACCCTTTCTTAGGGCAGGGCTTGTGCTTGCCGCACTTGTCGCCAAACCTCAGGTAGAGTCAGAAGTCCTTCTCTCAAGTTATACCAGACCGCTACTCCGTATAGCATTAGCAGAGGTGCTACCTTAGGCAGGAGAATTGCGTACTTCTTCCAGAGAGCCCACTGCAGCGTAGGGTCCCAAACCTGAGGATTCTTCTCTATATCCAGTATCCCGAATGGTGTCGGCAAAGCCATCACAACTAAAGCTATTAGGATAAGCATTCTTGGGTAGCCGATACACTCAGGAGGCGTTAGCATAGAGACACCTATAAGCATTACCGCACTATAATGATGTTCCCATACTTGATGATAGGTTAGGAAGTGAGCTAACAGAAGTAGGCATGCCTGCGCCCAGATATGGCTTCGCTTGGAGAAAAGCACTATGCCTATGGAGAATAGAAACACACCGTATTTTATGCCCCAAATAATTGGCTTTACGGCGTCTTCAGCTCCGACCGCCCCCAAACTCAATCCTATCATAGCAGCCAAGCCATAGTTGCCCGAAAAGTATAGGATGTCTCGGTCATGTATATAGAGGTTTCTTTCATATACCTCTATCATAGCGCGAGGGTGATTGGCAGTATAGGGCATGTTAGTGATAATGCCTATATCCGCACATGTAAATATCAAGAGTAATCCCCATTTTTGTCTCAGCCATGCTGGCAAAGTTATCAAGGGAAAGAGCTTTATCACTATAGCGAATGCCACAAATATAGGAGCTATATGTAGAAATACCCCAATAAGGTAAAGAGCTGTACTCAAGAAAGTAAATTGCCCCATGTAAAGCTCTAAGAAATAGGGGGAGTTGAGTAGGAGGAGGATAACTGCAATCAACCGAGTGTGAAGATCAGAGATGGCGTTTCCTATCAAGATGACTATGAGAATCAATACTGCCTCTAAAAGAGTTACCCAGAGGGCATAAGCTATCCAAGGGCTCAGCGCCCTTAGCGGGTATAAGCAGCATGCCACCGCTGGCAAATAGCGGTAAGAATAAGAGTATGGGGTCTTCGGGTCATGCGGACAGTTATAGAGAGTATGCGGTTCCGGTTCATAGAGGCATCGGGCTGCATGATATACAGAGAAAAAGTCAGCCCCTTTACCTTTTCTATGGATGGTATCGTTATGAAGAGACCAAATAACAGGGTGCTTGTCGGATAGAATAGACCATACGATATAGGTATGCAGGGTTGCAGCCGAGAAAAGCATGAGGGCAGCCAAGGGGGAGGCAAACAATCGGAGCGGATTCTGCATAGCCTCGGCTAAAGGTAGGCGAAGTGATTATTTGTACTGGCAAAGTTTTTGCCTACCTTTGCTGTCTCATGAAAGGGCACTCGGGCAGCCAGAAACGCTTCAAGATCACTGCTACGGGCAAGGTTCTCCACAAAGCCACGGGGCGCAGGCATAACTTTGACACGAAGAGTATTCGGCGCAAACGCGCTCTGCGCAAAGACCGGGCTGTGAAAGGAGCGGATTTACCTCGTATTCGTTTGCTTATTACTCATATGCGATAAGTCTATGCGAGCTAAGAATAGAGTAGCCTCTCGGGAGCGGCGCCGCCGCATCTTGCGCCAGGTCAAGGGATATTGGGGGCGCAAAAAGAATGTCTTTCGCCATGCCAACAATCAGCTTCAAAAAGGCCTCGTATATGCTTATATCCACCGCCGCCGCAAAAAACGGGACTTCCGTCGCCTATGGATTCAGCGTATCAATGCAGCTGTACGGGCGCATGGGATGAGTTATAGTACCTTCATACATCGCCTCTCCCAAGCAGGAATAGCCCTGAATCGCAAGATGTTAGCGGATTTAGCCCTTACGCAACCGGAAGCCTTTGCAGCTATCGTAGAGCGCGTCAAGGCCGCATAATGGGCATAGCTTTTCTTTTCCCTGGGCAGGGCTCCCAAAGCGTAGGGATGGCTAAGCGTTTATATGAAAGCCATTCTACGCTTCAAGGGTTGTTTCTGCGCGCAGAAGAGGTGATAGGGCAGCCTTTGCGACAGCTTATGTTTGAAGGGCCCGCCGAGGCCCTACAACGCACCTCCATCACCCAGCCTGCTCTTTACCTGCATGGTTATGCCGTAGCCCAGACCCGTCCTGAAAAACCCAACGCCGTAGCGGGACACTCTTTAGGGGAATTTACAGCGTTAGCGGTGGCGGGTGTATTTTCCTTTGAAGAAGGATTAGAACTGGTCAAAGTGCGCGCACAAGGTATGCAGGAAGCCTGTGATGCTCGCCCCAGTACCATGGCGGCGATTATTGGATTAGCCGATGAAGTGGTAGAACGGTTATGCAAAGAAGCCGCTGAGGTAGGGGTGGTCGTAGCTGCTAACTACAACTCGCCTGGGCAGATAGTGATTTCAGGCGAAACTGCTGCCGTACAAGCCGTCATGGCGAAAGCCAAAAGTGCTGGTGCCCGTCTGGTCAAGCAGCTTGCCGTGAATGGGGCTTTTCATTCTCCCCTTATGGAACCAGCCCGGCAAAAACTCGCCGCAGCGATAGAACGAATCCCTTTCCGTCCCCCTCAAGTACCTGTGTATCCGAATGTCTCTGCTCGCAGCGAAAAAGACCCCGCCCGTCTCAAAGCACTCCTCATAGAACAGCTGACAGCTCCTGTTCGCTGGACCCAAACCCTGCAAGCCATGTGGTCAGATGGGATTCGTAGTTTTTATGAGCTTGGGCCTGGGAACGTGCTCACTGGGCTTGTGAAACGCACCCTTCCTGAAGCCCAGACCTTTACCTATGACTCCTGAAAATCCCCTAACTTCGTGCATATGGCGAGTTTAGAGGAACTCATCAAAGCCGCTCTTCAAAAACCTGACTTGCGCAAGTCCGTAAAAGGCATTTTAGAACAAGCCCTGGAGCAGCTTAGCAACCCCACGCTACCTGATGATGAGCGACAAAAACTTTTAGAGCAGGCCGAGAAGCTCGCTAAAGAATCTGCTTAGAGAGGAGTTTTCCACTCCCCCCAGAAGACCTCTTCTACCTCGCCTATGAGCCAAATATGGGCCCCCTCCTTGCGTATGCGCAGTAAGCCGCCACGTGTATAGATTGTTAGCTCTGATTCATTGGCGAGGACTGCGAGAGCGGCGCAGGCGGTGCCACAGCTTAGCGTTTCGCTCTCCACGCCCCGCTCATATGTGCGAATATGCCAGCCTGTTTCGTCCCGAGCAAAGAAGCTTACGTTGACCCCACCTTCATCCCAGCGTGTATCGTAGCGTAGAGGAGGCGCTACTTCCTCCAATCGTAGCTTATTCAGCTCTTCTAAGGGCACTTCTATGAGCTTATGCGGCGAACCTGTATGGACAAACCACTGATGTAATCCTATCTCTTTGGGTTGCGCATGGAGATGCAGTTGGACACTCACGAGGGGAGGCGTCGTTTGGAGAACCTGCGCGGCATGGACACCATCCGCAGCATGAAGTACAGCATACTCCAAGTTCCAGCGCTGGTAGGCGCTCCACATAGAAGCACGCGCCCCGTTCCCACAGAAGCTCCCTAAGGCCCCATCGGCATTCCAATAATGCATGTAGATGCCAATGCCTTCGCCTTTCTCTATGAAAAGAATGCCATCCGCTCCAATCCCTATGTGCCTATCGCACAGGCGGCGCCTCTGTTCGGTGGTAAGTGCAAAAGGACTATCTTCTAATAAGATGAAGTCATTACCCGTGGCGTGCAGCTTCCGAAAGCGCATGATGAGGTTGGGGGAAGCTCTCTACATAGATCGTACGGGTAGGGAAGGCAAAAGTTGTTTGTGGTTCATATTTACGCACCGTCCGCAGAATTGTCCAGGCAACTTGGTCTTGAAAGTAGAATATTCCTATCGGCGAGGGGTCAGACTCATCCACTTTATAGTCCGTTCGGTAAAATACAATTACTGTAACCTCTAAAGCCGAGTCCAAAAAGTTAGTGAAAAAGACAGAGGGAGGCCGACTTAGGAAAGGAAGCGCCTCCAAAGCCCTGCGCAAATCTTGTAGGAGGCTCTCTAAAACCGCAGAAGGCGTACTATAAAGCACACCTATTCTGAACAAAATGCGACGCTCTTTCACTTGTGTAAGATTCTCTAGAGGGGAATCCGTGAGTTTCTTGTTAGGAATAATTAGCAGGAGATTATCCAGCGTGCGAATGTGGGTGGAACGCAGCCCTATACGCTCTACTGTGCCGATAAGGTTATTATCTATGCGAATGAGGTCTCCTACTTGGAAAGGTTTATCAGAGAAAATGACAATAGCCCCGAAGAAATGCTGAAGGGTTTCTTGGGCGGCTAGAGCGACCGCCAGCCCACCTAAGCCCAGAGTTGTGAAGAAAGGGGCTACATTGATTTTGAGCGTGTGCTCTATCATTAGAAAACCTACCAGCAAAAAGAGAACTATCCGTCCTATCGTGAAGAGCGGGTGGACCAACTGAAGTTTATAGGTTTCGCCAGCGGCTTTATAGCGGGAGGCGAGAATGGTCTCTGCTACCGCTAAGAGCCGACTCCCTACCAAGGCAAACGCAAGAAATGCTAATGCTTGAAATATGCGGCGTATCCATTCTACGTATTCTGGGGAAATGTGAAAGAATCTCAAAATAGCCCCCGCGCTGTAAGCTACTATAAGGAAAAGAGGCAAGAGCCATGCAGGACGCATGAGCCGATGAAGCTGTTCGGAGGAGATGTCTTGACGAGCGGTGCCTAAGGCGAGATAGAAAAGCCGACTAAGTCCATGAGCCAGTATGCGTGCGACAAAGTAGCCCAGAATGAGCAACAAAGCTGCTCCCGCCCAGTGTGCAACGGGAATTCCCCACCATTTAGTTTGCCAGAACCATTCCCACCAGCTCATGCACAGACCAAAGTACCTATGTTTTCTCCGGCAAGAATCCGATAGAGTGCGCGAGGTTCGTTGATATTGAAGACGGCCATGGGCAGCCCATGCTCTTGAGAGAGCGTGAAGGCAGTGAGGTCCATCACCTCTACTCGGAGGCGCAATGCTTCTTCGTAAGAAAGGCGAGCGATACGCCGAGCAGAAGCATCTTTTTCGGGGTCCGCTGTGTAAATGCCATCTACCCGAGTGCCTTTGAGCAGGAGCTCCGCCCCTATCTCAATCGCTCGCAGCGTCGCTGCGGTATCCGTAGTAAAGAATGGATTACCAGTGCCCGCAGCGAAGATGACGACTCGCCCTTTCTCTAAGTGCCGAATCGCTCGCCGCCGAATAAACGACTCGCATATCCGCTGCATCTCAATCGCAGACTGTACCCGCGTATGAACTCCCAGCTGTTCTAAGGCATTTTGGAGGGCAAGGGCATTAATCACCGTAGCCAACATGCCCATGTAATGAGCTTGGGCTTCATCCAGCCCTTGTTCCTTGCCTTCTATGCCGCGGAAGATATTCCCCCCTCCAATCACAATAGCCATCTGCACCCCGGCGTGCACCACCTCTGAAATCTCCTCCGCATAATATCGCAGCCGAGCAGCATCTATGCCATAGCCTTTATCCCCCATGAGGGCTTCGCCGCTCAGCTTGAGTAAAACCCGCTTATACTTCATTTGCCCCCCACCTGCAGACGAACAAAACCTTTGACTATTAGTTTAGGAGAAACAGACTTGAGATAATCAGCCACGCTTTTCTTATCATCCTTGAAGTACTCCTGCTCCAAGAGAACCGCTTCTTTGAAGAATTTTTCCAGTTTGCCCGTGGCGATTTTCTCCAAAATGTTCTCTGGCTTGCCTTCGGCTCGGGCTTGTTCGCGGGCGATAGCCTTTTCCCGTTCTAATACATCGGCAGGCACACTATGCCTATCTACACTGATAGGGCTGAGCGCAGCAATCTGCATCGCTACATTTTGGGCTACTTCTTCCAGCACTGTGGGGGCAATGTCCTGAGTCCCCGAAAGGGCCACCAGCACCCCTATTCGCCCTCCCAAGTGAATGTACGCTGAGACATAGTCGCCAGATAGCTTAGCCCAGCGCGATACTTCCATTTTCTCTCCTATCTTAGCAGTAAGCTCTGCTAACTTATCCGAAAGCGCCGTCCCCTCTATACTAATAGAAGCAAGCTGACTGGCGTCACTGATTCCTTGCTGTAAGGCAGTTTCAGCGATTTTCCTGCCGAAAGTGCGGAAATCTTCATTTCGGGCAACGAAATCCGTTTCACAGGCTAAGAGAACTAATTGTCCTTCTTTTCGGTCTGGGCTAACGGCAGCAAAAATAGCGCCCTCGCGTGCATCACGCTCTTGGCGCGCCGCCGCCATTTTATGCCCTTTCTTGCGCAGAATCTCTATTGCTTTGTCTATATCGCCTGCCGCTTCTTCTAACGCCTTTTTACAATCCATCAGCCCGGCGCCTGTGAGGTCACGCAGGCGCTTGACTTGGTCTGCAGTTACTGTGCTCATCTGGGCAAAGTTAGCCGTTTCAGCGCACTATCCACCGCAGCATTTGCGTAAAGTCTTCTCCCTGCACCCGAACCACATATATCCCCTCTGCCAGTTCAGGCAAGGCTAAAAAGCGCCCCACTTGTCCTTCTCCTTTCCAGACTTGCGCTCCCGTCGTAGCTAAAATTTCCACCGCATAAGGTAGTCCTTCTCTGCCTACAGAGAAGATACCCAGACGAGCAGGACCTTGCGACGGATTGGGGAGAAGGAGCGCTTCTACTTTCGTCCCATTCAGAGAAGCGCTCACGTCATAGATAAATCCATCCGAAAAAGTAGCCTCTCCCCGCATATTTACTCCATTCACCGCCCGAATGCCCACATAATAGGTCGTTCCAGCGCTAATCGTCCCCGAGGCAAGACTGACAGAGAGTCGGCTAGTATTAGACGTAGGCGTCCAGGATATCACATCAGCGGCACCTGGAGACGTACCCAAGGCATATTCATACTGGTGTATGCCAGAGTTCGTATCTTGCGCCATCGTCCACGCTGCTTCCAAGAGCGTGTTCTGTGTGATTATATCCACATCATTCGGGGGATCATTCCCGTCAAACACCTCGGGAGGAGCGGTGGGCGGCGTCCAATCTACCTTTACCCAGCGTCCTGCCAGCGTAGAAAGATTACCCGCTGTATCCTGGACGATACTGCGAATAAGCCCCGCTTCGTGGGCAGGTCCCCGCGACTGAAAGCGAATATCCCCAGTGGGCCCCACCTGCACCATAACCGTGCCATTATTGGGACGGCTGCGATATACTTTGAAGTTATTATACTCCGCGATAGCATTACCCGTTCGTAGAGAAATGTAGCTGCCTGAGCCGATGGGATTAGGGTCTTTCCAGCTTATGACGAGCTGATTGTTGATATATACTCGGTGATCGCCCGTAATGCGGTCATAACTCCACTTGAAATCATACCAGGTATTTAGCTGAAAAGTGTAGGGAACATCTACCACAGGCCCTGACCCCCAAGAGTTACCTACTACTTTATATAACTGAGCCTTCTGATGGTCCATGCGGAAGAATACGAAGTAAGAGTTGCCTCTATTCGTAGCGGTGGGATTATCGGCGAAGATATGCAGGCCCATGCGCCGATTCGTAGAACTGCCCCCTGTGAAGCGTCCCGCCCAGTGATACAAGTAGCGATTGGATAAATCTTGCTTTAGATAAGCATACAAGTTTGTATTGTCGCCAGTGGGGGAGCTTTCGTTGCTTTGACGCAGGACAGGGTCACCATTGCCTGGGTCTTGAATGCTCCAATTGCCTACAACAGATGTCCAGTCGGGATGTAGCGCAGGGCCTTGGAAGTTATCACTGAAGAACCCACGCTGGGCATTAGCCCGCCAGTCGCCCGCTGTATCGTACATGACGAGGTAGAAGGCTTTTTCTACTTGGCGACCACCATTATCCGCATCTTGAAACTGCACTGAAAAGTCTCCCGTTACCCACTCAGGTAGCGGTTGAATCTGTGTGGTGGGGGGAATGTTATCCGTTGCAGAGGTATTAGAACCCGTAGAGGTATAAGAAATCCGCCATCCCGGGCCATTTGTAGAACAATCAGTGCGCAGCTCTAAAAGGACAGACCCTCCATTCACTGTGAGGGTACTGGGCAGCGAATTCCCCGTCAGCCGCCGCAGTAGCGGGTCTACCACCGAATCGCCTTCATAAATATATAGGTAGTCTCCCCCTTTGGCGGAGGGGTACGCTACCGAAAAGTTATTCTCTAAGTCAAACTGCTCAAAAGTAAGTGTAATGCTATTAGCACCGGGTGGTGCTATTTTGATGAAATAGCGTTGGAGGTCTGCATAGTTTGCGGAGGCACCCCCTGGGTCATAAATAGTGCCCGAAGGGGTCGTCAACGTCTGATTCACCATGTATTGCGGGCCATTGATGAGCCGATAGTACAAATCCCAGTTCCAATGGGGGCCTGGGTCGCTATGAGTTTGGCTCGGGTACTGCTGATGCCCTTTGATATTGACGCAGGTCTTGACATAGCACTGCTCGGTGGTACCAGTGCATGCATTCCCAAACCATGTAGAGCGAGGATTGATGCCTCGGCGCTGCGCTATATCTCTGACTAATGCCGCCGAAGCCTGATACATCGCTTGCGTATACCAGCTTGGGTTACTAACATAGCCTTCATGTTCTAATCCGATGCTGTAGTTATTGCCCACGCCTACATGCCAGGCTCTGTCTGCCTCCCGCACCATTTGCGTGATTTGCCCATCCGATGAGCGCAGCACGTAGTGAGCGGACACTCCAGCACTGCAATTCTTGAACCAGGAGATACAACCCGCATAACTGCCTTGGATAGTATGCACCGTAACATGAGTAATGGAAGCGCCTGCAGGACGGCTATTATAGTTGCAGGAAGCAGCCGGATTCCAGATAGCCCCTGAATAGTCTGTGCTTTGGGTACGATAGGTATAGCCTTCTTCGGTGCGGATTTCATCGGGCGTAATAATCACCTGGCTGGCGGAGAGTACTCGGTAGTTCTCCCGAAAAAGCTCTTTGAGGTCCACCTCCCACCGAGAAAAGCCGTATTTCTGCGCCGCCTCAGGGTCTGCCAGAAACCGATAGATTTCAAATAGCTCGCTTTGTTGAGCAAAGTCATTCACAGGGTCAGGGCTCAACGGCAAATATCCCAACGCAATAAAAATATCTCGGTGGGCCCCATACTGCTTGGGAGCAATACCCCTCTGACGCATAAGGTATTCATAAGCAGCGGCTAACGCCTCCACTTGTACCTGGGGAGAGGCCTTGAGCTGCTCTATAGAGTAGCCTGACAAAATAGAAATGGTCTTCAAGTTTTCTCGGAAGTAGTCTTTGCCGTCCTCTATCCAGCCAAAAAGCCCTATCCCTTGCGGTATGCCTGTACAGGAAGGCTCACTCGGGGTGAGGACACTGAAGCGGCTCTGTGTATAAGCAATAGCTTCCAATGCCCCCCGAGGCACAAGGGGATGTCGCTGATAGGCAGAGTCAAAAAAGGCGGCATAGGGATTTTCTGGTAGGCGCGGCGCTTGGGCCCAAACTAGGGCGAAAAACAAGGCGATACTCCAGTACCGCATGCTACAAAGATAACTACTCGTTTCTATTACGCAGAAGGAAAAAGAATAAAGCTATTCCCCCTACCCCTCCTATTAGCAGCCAAGAGATAGTTCCCCCTTGCAAACTCAGGAGAGAACCTAAAAGCACAGCATATCCGCTACCTACCCCCCACAGCCACAAGAGAAGGAGTTTCGCTTGGACTTGGGGACGGACTTGTTCAATGAAAGTTTGCCAGCGCTGTGGGGGCGTGCCTCGCCCTAAAAACGCTGTAAGAAGCACTATCGCTGCTGTAAAGCCTACCGTTGCGATGTAGCTATACGGAAACTCCATCCTCCAGCCCCACCGAAAAATACCATATCCTATCATAGGAGCTATCAGCGCAGCGATTTCACTGAGAATAGTAATCCGCCGCCAAAACCAGCGCAGCAGTAGCACCAGTCCTGTTCCCGCTCCCGACTCAATCAGAAAGTTCCATGCGCCTGCGATACTTGTCATGAAGGGGGTAACCCCTACACTGAGCAAAGCTAACACTAGGGTAGCCCATAAGCCTGCTTGGAAACCCTTCTTTTCGTCTAATCCCAAGTCTCGTGCGATATAAGAGGCGCCCCAGTTGAAGTGGGTAGATAAGGTACTCATGTAAGCACCCGCTAAACCCACGAGAAGAAGGATTTGCTCAGGAGGGGATAGGAATTTCTTTGCCATGAGGAGATAAGCCTCACGCGGGTCTTCTACTTGGGGTAGCACGATTAAGGAAGCCAGCGCCACGCTATACCATGTGATAGGACGAACCGCATAATGGAGAACCTGAAACAGAGCCAAGGCTTTTTGAGCAGAAGTAGGAGAGGGCGTAGAGGCCATGCGCTGGAGAATATATCCGCCGCCACCCGGCTCTGCTCCCGGATACCAGCTTGCCCACCACTGTAGCCCGAGGAAAGCGATTGCCATCGCCCAGTTCCATTCTCCGCCGCCAGGTACCAGCGACCATGCCTCCGCTGGGACCGCTGTCATATCTACTTGCATTAGCACTCGTACCATGAGCAGCGTAGTAGCCCCTAATGCCAAAGTAAGCTGTAGCACATCCGTCCATACCACACTCCAAAGACCACCCCATAGTGTATATAAGAGTGTAATACCTGTAGAGACACTGAGGAAGATATAGGCCTGCTTTAGCGAGAGTCCCACAAAAGCTCGTAGCACCGTGAGCATGGCGGATTGTACCCAGCCTAAGATGATGAGGTTGATGAAGACACCCAGCCATACCGCACGAATAGCCCGCAGGATAGCGGCGGCTTCGCCTCCGTAACGAAGGGAGAGAATTTCACTGTCGGTGAGCACGCCGCTTCGGCGCCACAGCGGAGCAAAAACAACTACGCTGAGCATGCCGCCGATGAGCATATTCCACCAGCGCCAGTTTGCAGCTAAGCCTCCCTGCCTAACATACTCGGTAATCGCCAAGGGTGTATCCACGGCGAAGGTGGTAGCTACCATGCTGAGGGCTGCAAGATACCAGGGCATTTGCCGCCCCGCTGCGAAATAGCCTTCTATAGTAGCCCGAGTGCGCTTGCGCCCCCAAAGCCCTATTCCTAAGCTCACGAGAAAGTACGCCCCTAATGCCCATACCATGCCCAAATATACCTTCGCTGAGTGTGGTGGAGAATCATACGCCCTCTTCTCTTTAGCTTACCGCCTGAGAGAGCCCATGAGCTCACTTTCTATCTCTTAGAGCAGCTCCAACGCTGGGGTTTGTGGCATAAGCCCCCTCCTAAGATAGCCCCTTTGAATTTGTGGGGGCTTTCGTGGGCGCACCCGCTGGGCTTAGCCGCGGGTATGGACAAAAACGCTAAGCTCCTCCCTTTCTGGGCTCACTTAGGATTTGCTTTTGTGGAAGTGGGCACTGTTACGCCGCTTCCGCAGTCGGGTAACCCACGTCCTCGTCTCTTTCGCATCCCCTCCGACCAAGCCCTACTCAATCGCATGGGCTTCAATAATGATGGAGCAGCCGCCATAGCCCGTCGGCTGGAACAGCGCCCTTCTGGGCTTATCGTCGGCATAAACATGGGCAAAAACCGCTCCACCCCTTTAGAAGAAGCACACCAGGACTATGCCCAAGTATTTTGCACCCTCAGGGATTTAGGCGATTTCTTCGTTATCAATGTCAGCTCACCTAATACGCCAGGACTTCGCCAACTGCAGGAGCGAGAAGCTCTCTTGCGCATCCTTCATGCTATAGACAAGCATAACCCCAATCATCGCCCTATCCTCCTCAAACTATCCCCTGATCTATCCGCCCAGCAGATAGAGATTATAGGCAAGCTTAGCGTAGAGGAGGGAGTAGCAGGATTTGTCGCGGGAAATACTACCACTCAGATTCAGTATCCTCATCTCGGTGAGGGAGGGATAAGTGGCGCCCCCCTCAAACCCCTTAGACTTAAGCTAATTCAAGCCCTCCTACCTTTTCAGCTTCCTATTATAGGCGTGGGGGGAATTTTCTCATCCCATGAAGTGCTGGGGACTTTACAAGCAGGGGCTTCCCTTGTAGAAGTATATACGGGGTTTGTGTACAGAGGCCCTCTACTCGTACGAGAGGCGGTGGAAGCACTAAGCAAAAATACCCCGTAGGGGATTTGAACCCCTGTTTCCTCCTTGAAAGAGAGGTGTCCTAACCGGGCTAGACGAACGGGGCTACTTGGGAGAAAACCAAAAAGAATAACAGATAGTCCGCTTTCAGAGTTCCTCTACTGCTCTGCGCAGAGGAGTCTCTGCCCGCAAGTACCCCGTAGGGGATTTGAACCCCTGTTTCCTCCTTGAAAGAGAGGTGTCCTAACCGGGCTAGACGAACGGGGCACGCAGGGCAAAGATAATACGTTTGCTCCGAAGCTACTTCTTCTTCGGTGGAGCTTTTTTAGGAGGGGCTTTGGGTGCTGGCTTGTCGCTCTTTTTAGGCGCCTCCTTCTCTGTTTTCGCCTTCATGTCAGAGATTTCGCGGCGCACTTGGTGTGCCCAGTTCTTGAGAGTAAGCAAGGCTTTACGAGCACGGGTGCCAGCCGCTTTGTTTCCATCGTCGTAAAACTTGCGCAGGTCGGTCGTGAGTTCCCCCACGAGTTGATTGAGTTCGTCGTACCGTTTCATACGCGTCCTTTTATTAGAGTTTGCTCAAAGGTAAATAAAAATTCCAAACTTGCCCCCTGCTTTTTAGTGCCTGCTTCCACAAGCTATCCACAAAATTACCCGATTAAGCAGGGGGGGTGACTCTCTGTAGCTTTCATCAAAATATCCTGTCTAATTCCACAGAAACCCATCCCGGCCTATTGGTCGCTTTAATACTAATCAAAAAATCTTATCTTCGCCCCATGAGAACTGGCTGGATTCTCCTCAGTGTGGGATGGCTGCTGGGACAACAAGCAGGTATAAAGTTTTTTCAGGGTAACTGGCAAAGCCTTTTGGAAGAAGCGCGCAAGACAGGGCGTCCCTTCTTCACTGACTTCTATACGGACTGGTGCGGTCCTTGTCGCCTCTTAGAAAGCCGCACTTTCTCCAACCCCGAAGTAGCAGAATATGTAGAGAAGCACTTTTTAGCTTATCGTCTAGATGCAGAAAGAGGAGAAGGGCGTGAGCTTGCTTCTAAGCTTAAAGTACGCGCTTATCCTACTATTATCTTTTTCAATTCTCAGGGTGTGGAAATAGGCAAATGGGTAGGATTTATTGATGCTCCTCGTTTTCTATCCCTGCTTCAAAAGTATTACCAACAGGCTAAAGGCGATAAAGGTGAAATACTCACTCCCTCCTGGGAAAACTTCCAGAAGGCGCATAGGGCTATTTTTTATGACCTGACACGAGAGGCTTGGGAAAAAGGCTTTATTCAACGCTTCATGGCATGGCAGCAAGGAGACGCGCCTCCCACTACCGAAGAAAAAATTTCACCTATAGGTGAAGAGACGCTACGAGCCTTAGAGTTATGGCGCTCTGGTCAAAAGGAAGCAGCCCTTCATACGCTCCATCGGCGATTGTATCAAGAGAATAAAC
Organism: Bacteroidia bacterium; assembly: GCA_025054525.1. Taxonomy (GTDB): domain Bacteria; phylum Bacteroidota; class Bacteroidia; order SpSt-205; family SpSt-205; genus SpSt-205. The sequence goes on from JANWZJ010000009.1 coordinate 24,555, forward strand.
TCACCCCTATGCAAGCCCACTGGCTTGCTTCCTACGCCCTGCTCTACTGGGAACCCCTGCCCCCTGAAACTATCCAGTGGATTACCTACCGAACGAAAAAAGACCCTTCTGGTTATGCTTTTCTAACGCAGGCAGCTCTTCACTACAAGCTCGGGCGCATTCCTGAAGCCAAAAGCGCCCTAAAAGAAGCCCGCTTAGACCTCGCAGAAGAAGATGCTTCTCTCGCTATCCTTAGCGCCCTTCTCTCACAGCCTTGACCTTCCGTACCCAAAGCCCCGGGACCGGTGAAGGCGTAAATAATGAACAGACCTGATTAGCAATAGCGGTATTCGGAAAAGGAAATAACTCCCGATTAGGAACATAAGCAGTCTTAGTTGCACACCGCTGGCGCAAAGAATCAAATATTCGCCATCCTCCACACCGAGGGAGATTCCAATCTCTGCCCTCATAGCAGATACGCTTGTTATTAATCATTCCTAGCACGTCCAGAATGGCATCGGCTTCTTTTAGAAGCTTCTCCCAGCCCCAACGAGTGTGTCCCGGAAAATATATCATGTAAGGCATGGCTCCACAATAGAGAACATGCCCTGTATGCGCTATCTGAGTATCATTCTTTCCAAAAAAGTCTATCCATCGGTAGTCTCTATTGAAGTAGGGATGGGTGCCAGCGAAACCCACTGCGACGACGCTTCCCTTGGGTACGATACCTTCTAGGCGGGTCGGCTTCACCCCGAAGAAGAAAGGACGCGCTTGCTCATCCCAGTATCCATTCCATAGAAACTGTCGCACCGGTCCTAACAAAGCCCTCCAGCGAGCCCCTATAGTAGCGGGATATAGGGGAACCCCATGCGCTATCAGCAAAAGCAACCCTACCTGAGCAAAAGAGTTCATTTGAGACCCTACTTCACTGGCTAAGATGAATAGCGGCGTAATCCCCAGAAATAAGAACCTACTACTACTAAATGAAACCTCCTCTAAGTCACCACCTGCATAAATGTTATATATGAAGGTGACGGCTATCCATGCGATAATATGGATGCGATAACCCACTGCCTTCCCTAAACCCCAGAGCCCAAGGACTATCAAGGGCAAGTTGTAGATCACAAAGAATGCAGAAGCCATCGCTCCATTCACTATACGGCATAGCGTGGGCACTTCGCTAACTCGCAAGAAGTAGGTATTGGGAAGCCATGCGTCATAGTATATCCAGCGGAAAGCTGTGCATGCGGCTATCACTGAAAGAGCGGTAAAGCCCATAACCTTTGGTATTTGGAGAGTGCGGCGGATTAAGAGGGAAGATAGCAGGAAGGCACCTATCCAGAGCGCGAAATCCATACGAATGAATACACCCAGACCTGTCCATAGGGCTATCCGGAGCATAGAGGGAGTTTCTAAGATAAGCTCCAAAAAGAGGAGGGTTAGAAGAGTGGCTAAAGAACCCGCTTCTATTCCTGCGCCGTGCCACACCCAAGTGAGGGGTAAGAGAGCCATACCCCATGCTGTGAAGGTTGCTGCGCGGCTTCCTTGTAGAAGGAAAGCGGCTTTTGCACTGGCCCAGATGTGGACTCCCAGCGTTAGGAGTCCTGTGAGGAGTATCGGTAGCGCTGCATATGCAGAAGGAATACCCAATCCATGCCACAGGGTCATATACAAAGTCCAGCCTAAGTTGGTAATTCCCTCTACTTTCTCCGCACCGCAATACCATACTAATCCACATCCTTCCGCTAAACTTCGCGCATAGTTCATGGAGATCATCGCTTCGTCCATAAGGAGAAAGCTGCGAAGCCGACCTCCTTCCCACTCTGCATGATACGAGAAAAGAAAAGCGAGGCTAATCAGTTCTGCGAAGACAATCGCTGCTATGATGGGGAGGCGCATTAGCGAGCTAAGCGCAGTTTCCCTGTGACGGGGGCATGGTCTGAAAGCGAAAAGGTTTCCATGCCCCCTTTGCTGCTGTCTTGATGAACTAAGCCTTCTATCCAAGAAGCATTCGTAAAGAGATAGTCTAATCGTCTATTCCACCAGCCCTTGCTATTGACGGTATGAGAGTAAAAGTCCTGTTCTCTGGTTTGATACACCTCCAAGGGTATCACTTCTTGATAGGAGGTATAGAAAGGAAGAAGCCAGTTCACCTCCCGAGAGTAGTCATCGGCTACGAAGCGAGGGTCTTTCTGCTGACAAGCGTTGTCATCAAAGTCCTTCACTTTTTTCGTGCTGGGGGGAATGGTATTGAAGTCGCCGCCCGCTACCCATAGCGCTCCTGCGGCACTAAGACTATCTAAAAGCCTTTTGAGGATTTGTATCTGAAAATAGCGAGTGCTGTCGGGATATGGCACATAAGCTTCTAAGTGTGTATTGAGAACCCAGAGAGGCGGGCGTTCTGGGAGGCGCACCCGAGCTGCTAAGATATTGCGCCGCAGATAGAAGAGCTTATATAAAGGATCATACGACTCTACTAAAGGTAGCGGTATGCGTACAGCCGTATCTATAGCCCACCGGGCGAATATAGCATTGCCTGAATTGAGCGCCCCTAAACCTCGGAAGGGGTGATAGCGCACATGCCACTGGCTCGCATAAGCCGCATAGGGCAATCCACTACTGTCAGCAAACCATTTCAGCATATCCACATAAGCTGAGCGCTTAGACTCTATGTCCAGCTCTTGAATAAGTAGAATATCGGGATTTACCTGACGGATTTTTCGCAGAAGTCCCTCTAAGTTATGTAGGACTTCTTCTCGGGTCATATGCACTCTATCCCCGTAGCAATCATAGAAGAAATCTATGCGTGCGCCCCCAAACTTGATATTCCATGTCATCACAGTTAGAGTATCTCGGGGCGGATAAGGGGTGGCGATGGGGGCTGTGTAGCGAAGAGCAGGTTGGGGCTTTTTGTATTGTACCACCCATAGGTCGCTGCCCCCTACGAGAGCTGTTCCAATAAGAATTAAGCCCGCGACTCCGACAGATACCCTGAGCCAGGGCTTCATACCTAAGCTACTGCGCGCTTGAGGACACCGAGCTTCTGTCCTACTCGGATAAAAGCCTCTACCGCTGCATCTATATGTTCTTTCGTATGAGCTGCGCTTAGTTGAACCCGAATACGGGCTTGTCCCTTGGGTACAACGGGATAGGAAAACCCTACTACATAAATTCCCTCTTGGATGAGCGCCTCCGCCATCCGATGGGCTAAAACCGCATCATAAAGCATAATGGGCACAATTGGATGGTCGCCCGGCTTTACGTCAAATCCCGCTTCTATCATGCGGCTGCGGAAATAGCGGGCATTCGCTTCCAGCCGATCCCGTAGCTCCGAAGTCTCTGAAAGCCAGGAGAAAATTTCCATCGCCGTAGCTACAATCACAGGTGATAGGGAGTTAGAGAAGAGATAGGGGCGAGACCGCTGCCGTAATAGCGCAATAATAGGCGCTAGTCCTGCTATGAAGCCCCCCATCGCCCCGCCCAAGGCTTTACCCAAAGTACTTGTAATAATGAGCCGTTCATCCCCCAAGCAGCCAAACTTTTCAGGCGTTCCTCTGCCTGTACGACCAACGAACCCCGTAGCATGCGAATCATCCACGATTACTATTGCATCATACTGCCTCGCCAGTCGCATAATCTCATTGAGCGGCGCGTAATCCCCATCCATAGAAAAAACCCCATCCGTAACAATAACCCGAAATCGCGCACTTGCTGCCTCTTGGAGTCGCTTTTCTAACTCCTGCATGTCTGCATGCTTGTAGATGAACCGTCTGGCTTTGCAGAGGCGAATGCCGTCTATGAGGCTGGCGTGATTGAGTTCGTCGGAAATGATAGCGTCGTCCGACCCCAGTAGCGGCTCAAAAAACCCACCGTTTGCATCAAAACAGGCTGCATACAAAATGCTATCTTCACAGTGTAGGAAGCGGGCTATCTGGGCTTCTAACTCTTTATGGGCGCTTTGGGTGCCACAGATAAAGCGAACTGAAGCCATTCCATAGCCCCATCTGTCCAAAGCCTTATACGCCGCTTGAAGGACCCGGGGATGCGAAGCCAACCCCAAGTAGTTATTCGCACAGAAGTTGAGCACTTTGCGCCCATCTTGTAGAGTAATCTCCACCCCTTGGGGTGACTCTACGAGATATTCGTTTTTGTATAAGCCTGCCGCCTGTATCTCCTCAAGCTGAGCAGCTGCCCACTCTCTTAGTCGGAGCGACATAAGGCAAAGGTATCCAGAAATATCCAGCCATTTTTCTTTATATTTGCTTTAAGTATGCGATACGAACTCCATGCTGGTACAGCTAAGGTAAGCCCTGTCTTCGGGGAATATGTAGAAGTGCGCATGCAGCGGTTGCTGAGTGATTTTGGGTTTATCGTACATGGAGATATTTATCTGCAGGAGGTCGGGGCTAAAGGGAAGGCACATCAAGTGGTGATTCGCCTACAGGTGCCGGGCGAAACGGTCATCGCGGAGGAAAAAGGCATGAATTTTCAAGAAGCGTTTGATTTGGCACTGGGAGCGGTGCGTCGGCAGCTTACCCGCTATAAAGAGATATCTCGTTCCTAAGAGGGTATAGAAGAGAGTTTTTGCAGCCCCCGCAAGTTTCGCTCGTAGTATATGTCGCAGCGAGGACAATAATAGAGCTGTTCGGGTTCTTTTTCGGTGAGGGTTTCGCCGCATTCGCAGACCCAGCCTATTTGCCGAGCGGGATTACCCACGACTAAGGCATGGTCGGGTACATCATATAATACCACTGCGCCAGCCCCTATCATAGCATAGCATCCTATGCTCACGCCACACATAATCGTGGCGTTGGCGCCAATAGTGGCCCCCCGACGCACTCGCGTTTGTAAAAATTCATTCCTTCGGTCTATAAACGCGCGTGGATACTTATCGTTTGTGAAGACACACGAAGGGCCGCAGAGCACTCCATCTTCTAACTCTACTCCGTAATACAGAGAGACATTATTTTGGATTTTGCAGTTATTGCCTACTTTCACATAAGGGCCCACCACGACATTCTGCCCCAAGACGCAATTTTTACCAATGCGGCTGCCCTTAAGGATATGGCTGAAGTGCCAAATGCGCGTGCCTTCGCCTATCTCCACGTCTTCGTCAATTACTGCCGTAGGATGCACGAAGTAAGAGCTTGGCACGGAGACGGGCATGAGCTGCTGATATAACTTTTCGGCAAGAGCGGTAATAGGAAGCAAAGAAGCTACTTGGGTACGAGGCGCACTGCGCGTTTGTATGCAGGCTAAGAAGTGTTCTACCTGAGCGGTGAGCGGTTCTATGGATGGTAGCGGCTGCGCTTGGACGGTACCTTCCTGACGAAGGGGGGTTTGTCCATTTTGCCATAAGAGCGAGTGAGAGAAAAAACGAAGCGAAGGTGCCCCTTCCTCCGAAAAAACTACCATTCCTTCTGTGCCTATGAGTGTGAGGCGCCGGCGCCGCTCAGGGAAACTCCAGCTAGCCGTAATATGTCCTTGCAGCCCTCCTTCCCACTCTAAGTGAATCCATACACTCTCCAGGAGCTTCTGGTCTGCTGAAAGTTGCCCGTGGGCTTTATAGGTAGTAGGAGGTTTGCCCAGCAGATGGAGGCATAGCCCTATATCATGGATAGCTAATCCCCATAGCACGTCTTCTTGGAGGGGATAGCGTCCTAACCCCATTCGCTCTGCATGAATACTAAGAAGTCGTCCCAGCTTGCCCTCCCCCAGCCACTGTTGCAAAATCTCTATGGCAGGATGGTAATGGAGTACATGTCCTCCCATGAGAATGCGCCCTTGCCGCTGCGCTAAGTCCGCCAGTTCTTTGAGACGAGCGGCGGAGAAGGCTACTGGCTTTTCACAGAACACATCCTTGCCTGCCGTAAGGGCTTGCTCAATAAGGCTCTCATGCGTATGCGCAGGGGTAGCTATGACCACTCCGGTCACCTCAGACGCTCGCCATACTTCCTGTATGTCTGAGGTCCAAGTACTATTAGGATAGCTCCGCTGAAGTGCTTCATACTTCGCGGGATTGCGCGTCCATACTATCCCTAATGCCCCCTTCTGATACAAAATCCGAAGGTATTTTTCTCCCCAGCGCCCCGTGCCCAGCAGTGCGATTTTGCTCACAAGCCTTCTACGCTTTTACCCTTAGGATACCGTAAGTAAAAACGAAATGTCCTTTGCCATGTGGTCTCCGGCGGTAGAATAATCTCCCAGAAGAGCTTGCCTGTGGTAGAGTCTAACTGCGCTTCGCCTGCCTCTTCCAACTCTACCTTGATTTCGGAGGAACGGCTTACAGGAATCCGGTCCCACACCGTAACCCTGACAGGCGTGGGATACCTATGACTCAGCTTAAGCTCATAAGCGAAACGATGGATAACTTCTCCTCCCACTAAACGACGCTCGCGACGATTGAGTACCTCGCGGCGCTCCACCTGAATAACCTGAGAAGGACCTAAGTCCACCCACATCGTATCCTCCTCAGATTGTATCTGCCACTCTATTTTGCCTACCTCTTGTCCGTCTACCTCTACCGTAGCGGGGGCTTTCTCCCATACACTAAATATGCTGGGGTCAGGCGCCGCTCGCAAATAGGCCTTGGTCTCCGCAGGGGCATTCACGAAGAAGCGAAACTGCGCCGGAAACGTATCTTCCTTGAGGAGGAACTGAACCGACGATGCCCCCGCCAAAAGCGTCTGGGTACCCAACTCGTAAGTACGAGTGAGGGTCTGATTGGTTATGGAGGCTTCCTGGTACTCGGGAGCTGCCTCCTCTTCGGGTGTCTGGGAAGGCTCAGGAAGGGAGAGCGGGCTAATCGCACCATCAGGAGGAGCTATCTTCGCTCTAAGCTCATACCCTCTCCCTGCTACCCCCATATCCGATTTGGGCGCGGTAATATCGCGCACGTCTACATACCAGGGAGAAAATGCAGGCATTTCCACTCGCTGGTGGGGCATGCCCGTAGAGAGGGTGAGCGTTACGCGCACCCAGTCATCTCCCGATAGATTGGACAAGAGGGCACGGCGCTGCAAGAGAAGCATCTGGGCAGCCGGCAAAGCTCTAAGGAGATACTGGGGATACCAGTATGCTTTAGGCACATAGAGCTCTACCCGCAAGGCTGCATTCTCAGTAGTAGGGCTCCAGCAGGTCAGATACAGAGCCCGGCGCACCCGCGCTAATCCCCCGCGACGAACGGTATAGACTTCTTTCCAGCGCTCCAGCGTATCTTCCCATATCTCCAGAATATGCTGGAGCTTACTTTTCTCTTCCAGAAGAGGGGGGAGTCGCCTCTCCACATATTGGAGATAGCGTTCCACCTGCTCAGGCATCACCGCAACCTCTTCTCCTCCTAAAAGGAGTTTAGCCTTGAGCACACTCTCTTGCAGCATGACAAGCTGGAGCTTATGCTGATACCGCGCGGTCCAGGCTTGCAGCGAATCTACTCGGCGACGCAAAGCTGCTAAATCAGGAGGCTCTGCTTGCCAACCTGTAGGCGCACTCTCTATTTCTCGTCGCACGATGTATCCTTTGCTTTCCTGACTTAGACTCACTCGGAGGGAACTCAAATCTGCTGAAGGAGGTAGGCCCTGCCACACATATATTGCTTGTCCTTTCCGCAGCGGTACTATGCCAGAATAGCGGTACGTAGCCCCCTTGGGATGCACTACTACCCCTATTAGCGAAAGAGTAATAGGAATGAGTGTATCTGCCATAAGGCTATTATTCTGCTTCTATAATCGGAGAGACACTTACCACCCTATCTCCCTCTTTCAGCCGAATCATCATGTTACCTTGCGTATCTCGCCCCAACAGCGGGATTTCCTTGGCAGGGAAGCGGATGCCCTGCCCACCTTGTGTAACTAAGAGCATATCCGAAGCTCGGTCTGAAAGGGTAAGGGCAGCCACAAGCCGACCTGTTTTAGAAGAGACGCAGAAGGTACGAACCCCCTGCCCCCCCCTGTGTGTAATGCGATATTCTTCTATGGAGGTAGCTTTTCCATACCCGAACTCTGAAAGGACAAAAAGCTCCCTTGTTTGGGGCGTGATGCCTTCTAAGGCTATCACTGCGTCCTCCGCCTCTAACTTCATACCGATTACACCTGCCGCGTCGCGTCCCATCGCTCGCACTTCCTGATGTGCGAAACGAATGGCTTGCCCTCCCGCTGAAACCATGATTATCTCTTTCGTTTTCTGCTCGTTTACGAGAAGAACCTTCACCAGATGATCCCCTTCCCGAATAGAAACAGCAATAATACCCTTGCTACGAACATTTGTGTATTCTTGGAGAGGCGTCTTCTTTATCATTCCGTTTTGTGTAGCAAAGAGTAGCACGTGCTGCTTCACTATGGCTTCATCCTGTAGAAACGGCACATTCAGATAAGCGACCACTCGGTCATCCGGCGGAAGGGCTAAAAGATTCTGAATATGCCTGCCTTTCTGGGCGCGCTGAGCTTCGGGAATATCATGGACTTTGAGCCAGTAGCAGTGGCCTTTCTGCGTAAAAAGCAAAAGATAGTCGCGTAGATGGGCTATGAGCACGTCTTGAATAAAGTCTTCGTCTTTGAGTTCCATGGTACGAACTCCACTACCCCCCCTGCCCTGCGAACGGTAAGCACTCAAATCCGTACGCTTGATGTAGCCCTGGTGCGAGATGAGTATCGCCGCAGAGGCATTCGGCAGAGTATCCTCTAAGGTAATCTCACCCGTTTCAGAGGCTATCTGGGTGCGACGCGCATCCCCATGGGTGTTATCGAGCTGTTGGAGTTCTCTTTGTATGATAGCTCGCTGCTCGGCAGGGTCTTGTAAGACCTTGCGATAGTAAGCTATTCTTTCCAGAAGCTCTGTATGCTCTGCTTGTATTTTCTCACGCTCCAGGGCGGTAAGCCGCTGCAACCGCAAATCTAATATCGCCTGCGCTTGCACAGGCGTAAGATTGAACTGCTGGATGAGACCATTTTTGGCTTCTTCGGGCGTGCGAGAGCCCCGAATCAAAGCAATAATCGCATCTAAATGAGCCAGCGCAATTAGAAGCCCCTCCAAAATATGGGCACGCTTTTCGGCTTGCTCTAAATCATAAGCAGTACGCCGAAGAACGATTTGATTGCGGTGCTCCAAGTAGGCGGTGAGCGCATCTCGTAGGTTAAGCATTCGGGGACGACCCTTGTATAGTCCTACCCAGTAAGCATTATAGGAAATCTCCAGCATCGTATGCATGTACAGGCTATTCAATACACTGCGGGGGGTAGCATCCCGCTTGAGTTCTACTACTACGCGTACTCCCTCGCGGTCTGACTCATCTCGTACTTCGGCTATTCCCTCTATCTTCTTATTCTCCGCTAAATGCGCAATCTGCTCTACCAGAGACGCCTTGCTGACTCGGTAAGGGATCTCAGTGATAATGACAGCGGTTTTTCCCCCGGGTAGGGTATCTATGAAGGCTTTGCCTCTGAGCCGAAGGCGCCCTCTGCCCGTGAGATACATTTGACGAATGCCCTCTTTCCCCAGAATCATACCCCCCGTCGGGAAATCAGGCCCTTGAATGGCTTCTATGAGGGCTTCGTCAGAAAGAGTAGGGTTCTCTAACAGCAAAATCAGTGCCCTAACAACATCAGAAAGGTTATGGGGGGGAATCTCTGTAGCCATTCCCACCGCTATACCGCTGGCACCGTTGAGCAGGAGATTGGGAAGGAGAGCTGGTAGTACTGTCGGCTCTTGTAAAGACTCATCAAAATTGGGGATGAAGTCCACGGTGTTCTTCTCTAAATCCTCCAGCATTGTAAGGGATATTGCTGCCAGGCGCGCTTCTGTGTAGCGCATGGCGGCGGGTGCATCGTCGTCCATAGAGCCGAAGTTACCCTGCCCTTCTACTAAAGGATACCGCAAGGTCCATTCTTGGGCCATCCGAACCATCGTATCATATACCGCTGCGTCTCCATGTGGATGATATTTACCCAAAACTTCCCCCACGATACGAGCTGACTTTTTGTAGGGCTTATCTGGAGTTAGCCCTAACTCTAACATTCCATAAAGCACTCGGCGTTGCACAGGCTTGAGTCCATCTCGCACATCAGGCAGCGCCCGTGCTACGATTACGCTCATTGCATAATCTATGTAGGCGCTGCGCATCTCATCTACAATGGAACGCTCTATGACCTGACTCACCCCACAAAACTACCGAAAACCTCATATCTTTGACTGAGGGTGCTGCGATGGCTGCTTTTCTTTGGGTTATTGTGCTTAGCCTATCCTCAAGGCATCGCCTCCCCCGATGAAGATGAGCTTCTCTTAGAGGAAGCCGATTTACCAGTGGAGGAAGCGCCTATAGAAGAAGAGGAAATACAGGAGGATATAGATATAGTTGAACCTGAGGACGAGCTCCCCGAAGAGAGCACCCCCCTCATAGAAGAGGACCTCCACCCAATAGAAGAAGAAGGCATAGAGGTCTTTGAAGGTGATATAGAAGAAGGTATCCCCGAGACCGCACGCCCTTCCACTTCAAGAGACACCCAGCCTTCCCAACCTCAGGACTCTTCTTTGGCTGCTGTAGCCGATACTACTGCAGAAGCCTTCAGTTGGCTGCCGAGACCCTCACCTCTTCCCCTTCGCCTGATTGACTCTCCGCTCAATCCTAACCTCACTACCGATAAACGCGTAAATCAAAAGATTCGCACTACCAGCCCCTTTCTCGTGCAAATAGCTCGCCCTCGGCTTCTTAACCTAAAGGGATATGCTCTGCGCCATGGCTTTGAGCAGTGGTATCTGTATATCATCGTGGCAGGGGAGATTCGCATAGCAGGCAAACCCCTCCGCTGCCAAGGACTGCCCACATATATAGCGATTGTAAGCCCGCTTCGCAAACTCCAAGAACTGCCGCCTGTGCTGGAAACCCCCGCCCTCATGCTCAAGGGAATCGTGGATTATGGGGATACTATAGTCCATCACTTCTACGCCGAAGCCCGGAGACTACGAGCCCAATTAGACAGCCTCAAAGCCCTACCCCCTCCCCCAGACGAAATCCAGGCGCAAAATCTACAAGAGCTTCTTCAAAAAACCCAAGACTCGCTTGTTTATGCAGAGGTCTATCGGAATCTCTATTGCCACTTCCAGAAAGCCAAAACCTCGCCCAAGAAGATAGTGAAGTTCTTTCTCAGCTTTCCTTTCAATCGCACACTTACTTATTCTATCTACTCAGCCCCTTACGCACTGCCGCGCTACCTCCCCCCAGAAAATTCCTCTCCTTCCACAGCATCTCCCCACCTAAGTCAAGAATGAAGTTTCCTACCTTAGCTTTGCTTAGAGATGGATAAGTCCGCAATACCCCATCTTATTATCATCAATAGCCTTATCTGGTTAGCGAGCTTCAAGTTTCCCGAGCTTCCTTTCTACTTAGCTGTACATAAACGGGGATTAGGATTAGAGTGGTGGCAAATTTTGACCTACTTCTTCACGCACCAGAAGTTCTGGCATATTTTCGGGAATATGTTAGCCCTTTGGAGTTTAGGTACTGCTGTGGAAGCTGTTATGGGGACTCGGCATTTTCTGAAAATGTATCTCTTCACTGGGATAGCCTCGGGGCTGATATTAGCCTTTTTAGACCCTTCCCCTATGCCCGTGCTGGGCGCATCTACCAGTGTGAGTGGGGTGCTCACTGCATTCGCATATTACTTTCCCCGCTCTCATCTTATCCTTTTCCCTGTGCCTATACCCATTTCCGCCCGAACCTTAGCGATAGGCTTCGGACTTCTCTCGCTGGCATTATTCGTGTGGGAGCCCGTTATGGGGGGCATCTCCCACTTGGGGCATTTGTCGGGGTTGGTCTTGGGGTGGGTGTATCTGCGGTGGCTGCGCTGAAAAGTCCTGCAAGCGAGGAAGTTCCTCTATACTACTGATGCCTAAGACTTCCAGAAACTTCTGTGTGGTACGATAGGTCAGCGGTTTTCCTGGCAGGTTAGCGCGTCCTGCTGGCTCTATGAGTTCTAACTCTAAGAGCCTTTCTACCGCATAATCGCTCTGTACCCCCCTCACATGTTGAATGAAGGGACGAGTCACGGGCTGATGGTAAGCTACCACAGCTATCGTCTCTAATAAAGGACGAGAAAGACGAACTCCCTGCTGGAGCTTGAGATATTCGGCTACTCCTTGCCCATATTCGGGGCGCGTGCGTAATGCATAGCCCCCCGCTGCGCAGATAAGCTCTATACTACTTCCTTCATAGCGACTGCGTAAAGATTGCACCCCCCCCTCTATCTCTTCTTCTGCTACCTCTCTCCCTATGATGTGAGAGAGGGCTTTTTTTAGCTCCTCTCGGGGAAAAGGCTCAGGCTGAACAAAAAGAAGCGCTTCTATGAGATTCGCCAGCTTACCTCCATCGCTCATCAGACAAAGGCAGATATACCCGTAATATCCTGTCCCGTAATGAGCAGATGAACTTCATGAGTGCCTTCGTAGGTAATCACAGACTCTAAGTTCATCATATGACGCATGATAGGATAATCTCCCATGATTCCCATGCCGCCTAAGATTTGCCGAGTGGTGCGGGCTACTTCCAGAGCCATGGCTACGTTGTTGCGCTTCGCCATGGAAATTTGCTGAGGGGTCGCTCGTCCTTCATTCATGAGCTGACCTAATCGCAGCGCTAAAAGCTGGGCCTTTGTGATTTCGGTGAGTATCTCTGCGAGCTTTTTCTGCGTGAGCTGGAACGCAGCAATAGGCTTACCAAATTGTGTGCGTTCTAAGCTATACTTTACCGCGGTCTTATAGCAGTCTATGGCAGCTCCTATAGCCCCCCATGCGATGCCATACCGAGCGCTATTGAGACAAGAAAGTGGTCCCTTGAGTCCCACTACACCCGGAAGGAGATTTTCCTTAGGCACACGCACCTTGTCCATGACGAGTTCGCCAGTCGCGGAGGCACGGAGCGACCACTTGCGATGGATTTCCGGAGCCGAGAAACCTTCCATTCCGCGCTCTACTATTAGGCCATAGATTTTGCCATCGGAGCCTTTTGCCCAAACAACGGCTATGTCTGCAAAAGGCGCATTAGATATCCACATTTTGCGGCCTGTGAGTACATAATAGTCCCCTTCTTCATAGAAATAGCTTTCCATTCCTGCCGGGTTAGAGCCGTGATTAGGTTCGGTAAGTCCGAAGCAGCCCATGATTTCTCCCCGAGCCAAACGGGGCAGGTATTTGCGCCGCTGTTCCTCCGAGCCGAAGCGCCAGATAGGATACATTACCAGGGAACTTTGCACAGAAGCAATAGAGCGGATACCTGAGTCGCCCGCTTCAATCTCCTGCATGATAAGCCCATAACTAATGTAATCCAACCCAGCCCCTCCATACTCCTCTGGAATAAACGGACCGAGGATTCCCAGCTCCGCCATCTCTGGGATTAGGTGGGTGGGACACTCTGCGCGTTGGGCATAATCATCTATGATGGGCTTGATGCGAGTTTCTACCCACTGGCGCACCGTATCTCGTATCGCTCTTTGCTCAGGCGTGAAAAAGTCGTCTATCTCATAGTAATCCGTATTGATGATGCGCGTCTGCGTAAGCATAATGCAAAGATAAACAAAACGCTCCTGCGTCCGAGGATTAGGGCACCAGATAAGCGAAAGGGGTGCCCTCTACCGTTAGCCCTTGGACGATAATAGGAGCTTGATGCGGAGGATGAACTAATTCCGAGGGGGAGACTGGTTCGCTCAAGCGCTGCTTTAGTAGTTCCCGCCCGGTTAGGTCTAACCACCGTACCTCTCTAACTAAAGCGGTTCTCTCGCTGGAGGTTAGAGCGGTAGCGAGACTAAGCGCTGCTATGCGAGGGGCCTCAGTACCCGAAGCTGTGTAGAGAAAATCCCCTCCCGCATACAGTTTGCCCTCATAGAGGGTTATCGCGTACACGCAAAAAGGTCCCAGTCCTTCTCCTACTGCCTCCCAAGTGCTGCGAGGTGAGAAGTAGGCTATTCTGGCTACAGGTTTCCCCGCTGCAGATAGAAAGGTACCTGCTATGTAGGCAGTAGTGCCTGAGGTTGGGAGAATGGCCTGCACTGCCCCTCCTGTGGGGGCTCCTGTAAGGGTTATCGTTCTTCCTTCGCTTAGTAGGAATACCCGTCCTAAGGCACTGCCTGTCCCAGCAAACTCCCCCCCTACCCACAAGTTTCTCCCTGCAGCGCTCAGGGTACGCACGGGCGCACTGGGAGGAACTTCGTAGGGGGTGTAAGGCGGGATAAGGCGTGCCTGGCTCTTGCGCAGAAGGGCTAAATAGGAGTATGCGCTCTGGCCTCCTTCCGTTTCAGTAAAGGCACCTCCTATGTAAACTGAATCACCTATACAAGCCAGTGCATAGACATTCCCGCCGACGAGCAAGGTACTGCTGTGAGCGGGTACGGGCGCCCGCCAAGCCCCCCTATCCCAATAAGCTAAGGCAGCGATGGGTTGCGGTGGGTCCCCCACCTGAAGAAACCGTCCACCCACCCATAGGTCGTTCCCACATACGGCTATGGCATAAACAGGACCATCAGTACCCCCACCTATTTCACTCCACCTGCCGCTGAGGGGATCGTACATCGCCAAGTGCCGAGCCGGTATGCCATCTACGCTAGTGAAGTCTCCGCCTATTACCAGCTTACCTCGGTACTCACTGATGGCATACACGATGCCTCTGCCCCCCAGTCCAATCTCTACATGGGCTTTTTGCCAACCGCCTCTTGGGGTATAGCGGGCTATTCCCTGTGTGCGCAGGGCAGTGCCACCCACGTTTCGGAAGCTACCCCCCACATATAATGCCCCTTGCCAGACAAAAAGTGCATACACATCGCCATCCGTGCCTCCCGCTACATTTTCCCATGTCTGCGCCCAAATAAAAAGGCTTCCAAGCATGCCGCTTGGAAGCCCACTCAAACAAACGCTTAGCCTAATCAGGAATGCTCCTCTTTGTGCTTACCCTTGCAGGAGGGATATTCTTCGTTAGAGATGAGGGTGTATTTGACGCCTGCTTCCCGAAGGGCTCCATGAATACGACTGCAGCACCCCAACGTGGGTTTGTCATAGAAAATAGTAAAGTTACCTTCTTTCTCATCATACTGCGTGCTCTTGATACCCTTGATAGAGGCAAGGGACTTTTGGGCGACAGCTACTTGCTCCTTGTCCATCTTGAGCACCATCTTAGAAGATTTGCCATCATTAGCGATAGCAGTGCCAGCCCAGAACAGGGCGGCTACGATAAGTTGCCCTACGATTCGCATACCGCAAATATACAACAATTTTTCCTTCCGCAACTCCTCTAACTTTGGTAGGGTGCTACCGATATTGCTGGTCGGGCTTCCAGTATGGGAAGCGTGGTCTGCTCCGTCGGGCCAGTGGAGTAGCTTGGCGTTTCCTGTGCTTACACCCCTCCACCGGGTATATGTGGTAGACGGCAGGCGAGTCTGGCGACGCTCCCGAGAAAAATGGGAGGAATGGGTGATTTTGCCTGAGGAGGTGCGCAGTGGTGTGGCTTGGTCTGAAGATACTCTCATATTAGGGGGGCTTAATGCCATCCACATCATATCGGGCAGAAGTGTATATTCCCTCGTTCTTAGTGGGGCGGGCTGGATACATCGTTTGTGGGAGAGCAATCGCTCCGTTATGGCGCGCGGAGCCCAGCGGTCTTTCAGTGTAACGTTAGAGCCGGGAGCGTGGAAAGCCTTGCCCTTAGATAGAGAAATAGTCGGGGTGTCTTCAGAAAACTTTCTTTGGCGAAAGGGAGATACTATAGGAGAAAAAAATCAGGTGCTTCTGTGGGAAAGAACCCCTTTTCTGGAACTGTACAGCACCCGAGGCAAGGTTTGGGCTATCGGGGAGAAAGGCAAAATACGAGCTTTAGGAGGGGGCGATATTCGCCTAAAGGGAGCAGCTCGTTTCTGGAGTGGCAGCTATCTTATAGAGGATAGGAAAGCCTTGCGCTGGCCTGACGGTGGAGTGGTATGGGAAGGAACGGCGTCTCTACTGGGCGCTTCCGCTCAAAAAGAGGCAATCCTGCTCTTAGAGCCAAGCCGCTGCATTCTCCTCTATGATACGAAAGGCATAGGCTGGCGCTACCGATGGAAACAGCCTGTATCCCGGTGGGCCACTGCCAACGGAGGAGAAATAGTAGTCTGGCACGGAGAACAAGCCTGGATACGAGGAGAGTGGCATGCCTATCCGGCTACGCTTTTGGACGCTACCCGATACAACGGACGCTGGATATGGGCTACACCCATAGGTCTTCTAAGCGAAAATGGTGAAGTCTTTGCAGCGAAAGGTTTATACATTACCTCGGTCGCAGCGTATCGTCAGCATCTATGCTGGGCCGTAGGTAAGCAGCTTTTTTGGCAGCAGGGGGCTTCTCCACCCCAAACCTATACTTTCCCCGCTCCCATCCGCAGGCTCGCTTGGCTCACAGGAAACCTCTGGGTTTGGACAGGCGATGCTCTATATACTTTTAGCAAAGGGAAATGGCAAGGGTATCGCCTCAGCTTATATGCAGAGGATTCCATGCCGTATAATGACGCTTGGTACTTTCGCATGGGAGCCAAATGGCTGCGCTGGTCCCCTTCTCTTAGGATTGACACCCTTTCGGTACCGCCTTGGCTGGAGGATATCCCCTCTTTCCCTCACGCTTGGGGGAAACCCCTCGCCTCCTTCCGCTCCTACTCCCCTTCTCTCATTCTAACTTCTGAAGGCCTCTTAGAATACTCCCCCGAACTCCTCAAAATAACGCTGGAACTACACACACTCTTACGAGGGACTTCACTTCAGCAGACCAGCCAGTCCTATCAGGTTTCCGCTGCTATGCCCTACATAGAACTACAGTGGACAGCGCATAGCTCTTTCCTGACCTCCCAGATAGAAGTGTATTATACGCTAAACCAGCACGGATGGCAAAAGCTGGAGCAACCCGTACTGCTTCTATCACTCACCGAACCTGGCCAACATACCCTTCAGCTAAAGGCCGTGCATCCCTGGAGCACGCGCAGCATAGAGAAAAGCTACTCCATAGAAGTACTGCCTTTATGGTATCAGAGCTGGACTTTTCGGGTTGCTTTGATTTTGGGGATAGTTGGACTTATAGCGGGGAGTATATTCCTGAGAGAATGGCACTTTCGGCGACTGCGCTTACGGTTGGCAGAGGAACGAGAAGCCCTTATGCGCCAAACCCAACAGCAGCAGACTCAACTGCTACGGGCAGAACGCATGGCGAACTTGGGTCTCATGGCAGCGCATATTGCCCATGAGATTAACACCCCGCTAGGAGTTATTCGCAGTAGCAGCACCGAACTTCTACAAGCCTTAGAACGGCTCATGGGCAGTTATCCTTTGCCTGCTGAGCCGCGCCCTAATGCCAATCGCATGCGAGAACTAAGAGAGGCTTGGCGTCAGAGTTACCCTAATTTATCTCTTGCTACTGTGCAGATGCTTGCCGGAATCGGCTACCTTCCTACCCAAGCCGACCAGATTCTACCCCTCATAGCGCAGGATACCGACTGGTCGCTTCTCCAATCATTCCTTCTGGCGCGCCAAGCCGCCGAACGAGTCCAAGAAGCCGCCGAGAAGCTCCATAATCGCGTCCAAGCCATACGCACTTATGTACGAGGCATGGAAGATACCCCCTTAGTGCCTGTCTCGTTAGCAGAGAGCCTACAAGCCACCCTTACTTTTTATCGTCCTCTCATGCGAAAAGTAGAAGCCTCCTTAGAACTACCCGAAACGCCGCTGTATGTACTGGCTAGCCCTGCCCGGTTAGAGCAAGTATGGGCCAACCTTATCCAGAATGCCCTTCAAGCCATGCCCGAAGGCGGCAAGCTATCCATTCGCGTTCAGTCCTCTAACGGAACAGCCCATATTTTCTTCCAAGATTCTGGTAAAGGTATACCCCCCGCCCTGCGTGAGAAAATCTTTGAGCCGCTCTTCACGACTAAAGCCCCTGGCGAAGGAACAGGCTTAGGATTGCCCCTGTGCAGGCAGATTGTAGAAAGCTACAAGGGTTCATTAGCGCTGCTGCATAGCGAACCAGGCTATACACTTTTTCGGGTGATTTTACCTTTAGCAGAGAGCCCATGGGCGACACCATCGTAGCCATAGCTACCGCTCAGGCCCCTGCGGCTATCGGAGTGGTACGTTTGAGTGGCAAGGAAGCCTTGGCTATTGCTTTGTCCTTCTGGCAAGGGGCTAAACCTCATCCCCGCACTGCCACCCTGGGCATGCTCTTAGACGGACAAACCCCCTTAGACCAGGCCCTTATCACTTATTTTCCGGCTCCTCACTCCTACACGGGAGAAGATGTTGTTGAGATTTCTTGCCACGGAAGCCCTTATATTTTGCGGAGAGTAGTGGAGATTTGTTTGGAGCGGGGCGCGCGCTTAGCTCGCCCTGGTGAGTTTAGCCTGCGTGCCTATTTGCACCGCAAGCTCTCCTTAGACCAGGCAGAAGCCATCGCTGACCTGATTCAAGCTCGTAGTGCCGCCGCCCATCGCTTAGCCCTGAGTCAGTTCCGCGGCGCATATTACCAGAAAGTACGCGCGCTGCGCGAAAAGCTCATAGAATTCTTAGCACTTATGGAGTTAGAGATGGATTTTAGTGAAGAAGATGTGGAATTGGCTTCTAGGTCCCAGCTTCTCCTGCTTTTAGAAGCATTAGACGGCGAGGTTACGGCGCTACTCAAGGCTTATAGGATAGGGCAGGCTGTACGGGAAGGCGTGCCTGTCGCGATTGTGGGGCGCCCCAACGCCGGCAAATCCACCCTGCTAAATGCCCTGCTGGCAGAAGAGCGCGCTATTGTCTCAGACACACCTGGCACTACCCGCGATACTTTAGAAGAGCGCCTTTACTTGGGTGGGTATGAGCTGCGGCTCATAGATACTGCAGGCCTTCGCGAAAATCCCGCCGACGCAATTGAAGCAGAAGGGATTCGCCGTGCTCGCCAGAAGTTAGCCCAGGCTTTTCTTATCCTATATGTATTTGATGTGAGTGAGGAAACCCCCACCCAAGCCCAACAACATGCTCCCCTTCTTTTAGGCACAGATTTTACGGCATCTATTCTATGGATCGCAAATAAAATAGACAAACTATCTACACCTATCCCCTCCACAGATGGAGTTATATTTATCTCTGCCGCTCAAGGCACGGGTATGGATGCCTTAGAGAAAGCCATAGTTGAAAGTTTAGCACAGCAGGGGGCTTCTTCGGACATACTGCTTTCGCATGCCAGACATTATGAGAGCTTTATCAAAGCCCAAACTGCCGTGAAAGGCGCACTTCAGCTCCTGCGAGAAGGAGGTGGCTCCGAGCTTATCGTAGAAGAACTAAGGGCTGCTCAGCGAGCCATAGGAGAGATTACAGGAGAGATAACGCCTGATGAGATTTTGGGTCATATTTTCTCTAAGTTCTGCATCGGAAAATAAACTCACCCCTTTCCCCTTTCATCTTTTTCTCATAGAAATGACTGCTTGCGCAGAAATAGAGTGTCCCTTTAGAGCAGCATAAAAGTCGGGTTCTTATTCATCTACCCTGCCAGCGTAGTCGTAGTTTATACAGTATTGTTCTACCCAGTTGCCCTCTTATCCACCATACATCCTTCCCTGAAAGGGGACTAGTATAGTTGATTAGTACAAATTCTTGCCCCGAATCAGGATAAATCGCAGGAAAAGCCGTATCTCCCCACCCTGGTAAATCTTTTATCCAAACTACCTCCCGCTCAAGGGTGTCTATGCGATATAGGGCTGTACGCTTCCGACTCAAGGAGTACAGGGCGAGATTATAGTAGCGCCGCAAGATAGCGGGAAAAAACCAAGGGGCTCTATCTGCTTCCCCCAGCACATGTCGGCGTGCAATCAAGTACAGTCCATCGGGCACCTTGAAAAGCAAAGGGCTATCGTATTTGTATTCTAAAGGAGTAGCCTTCCATACCGACTCAGGGTGCACCGCATAGGATAGATAGCTTCCTCTTCCTTCTGACCGCGTAATAGCCCATAAGTGACCATCGGGCTCTATCCAGAAGTCTGTCTCCGTAGCGTGGGGCAAACTAAGCTGGGGGGGCGTAGTAATAGGATGCCATCTCCGACCATCTACACTTTGAAGTAAGCGTACTTGTGCCCGATGCCACAAGCTATATAAGTTTCTGCCCCAATATATAGATAGATACGCTATGCTATCTCTGCTTCTCGCTCTCCAAGGCACCCATCCCGCCCAGCCGATATGGAAGGTATCCCATCGCCCCGTCATCGCCCTAACTGCGCCTACCATACCCTCCGAGTCAAAACGCCAGCTACTTCGTGAACCTACAAAAAAGTAGAGGTATAAACTATCTTTCCATACAAGCCAGCGCGGTTCTCTAAGGTCTCTCCCTAAGCATAAGCTCGTATCGCATACCCATATACTCAAGTCTTGCGAACGCATAATCCGAAGCTCCGCCTTAGTGGAGGGGAAATGTGTTGGCGCCGTACGAAACGCCAAGTAATAATATCCCTTATAGAAGGTCAAATCTGCATTATTATGGCTTGCATAGATGAGGCTGGATTTACATCTAAGCTCCTCTGGATGAAGCTCTTGGAAATCATATATAACAAACTGAGCCCACAACCCCAGCCACCCTATACCCACGACACAAAGTTACATGAGAGTTTATATTAGTACTCGTAGAGACTCTAAGTCTCGGATGTACATATTCAGAGGAGGCTTCAGGATCGCCGTTGGGAACTTATAGGATTATTATTCTGTTCTTAGCTTCATGAAGCCAGCTCCCAATGTAGGCAAAACAGATAAACTTATCCGCGTCGTCATCGGGGGATTTTTGGTAGGGGCAGCCACCTATTACGAAGCATGGTGGTTATTGGGCATAGGCATGCTTATAGTTCTCACCGCTGCAATCGGGCGCTGTGGATTATACTATATCTTGGGGATTAACACTTGTAGTATGGACAGCAGTCAGTAAGTCAAGCTTCACATAATGCAAGGGGGGAGCTAATCCCCCCTTGCTATCACCTTGTACTTATTCAGAAGAAAAGTATTGCCCCAAGGTTACGCCTATCGGCGGCTAAGTACGTACCATATTGCGTGTATCAGTGCTCCTATCAGGAGTGCCACAGTACCCCAATACCCTATGCCACAGGTTACGACAAAAAGGACTATCGCCAAAATGATAATAAGAAGGTTGATAATAAAATGGATAGCCCAGTCATTCTTCTTTAGGATGAGCCCTGCTGCCATGATAGCAAAGGGGGTGAGGCCGACCAGAGCCAGAATCAAGCCTATTATGATAGCCAGCGTCTCATCATCAGACCCCAGATACCTGTGAATCAAAAAGTTGAAGAATGCTTTGGTCCTTTGCCACCAGGAAAGCTTTTTGGGCTTGGTAGGGTGATTTTCTGCTACGGACTCATATACCTGAAGGACATTCGGATGGGAGGAGGGAGAAGTCTGCGCAAAACTCCACCCTCCAAAGATTGTAACTAAGGTTACAGGGAGAATAAGTAAATGCCGCATACGGGGCAAAGGTAGATATTTTTCTGAGTACATAGTTCATAGCTCGTCACCTAATGTCAGCTTGATAAGCACGGAGTATTTGTACATAAGCCTTCGGTTTGTACAAGGGTTTGTGGGTATGTTATGACCTCATCCAACCCCACTGTGCGGCACAGAACGACACCTCCTTTATCATCCGGTGAACCCATTCTTGAGGATGCTGGGGAGCGAAAGCGTGGATATTGAGTTCTCGTTCTTGAAGCCGACCCTCGGGTTCTATGCGCAGCCGATACGCAACAGCTGCCTCTATAAGTTCTCGGTACTGATGGAACGCAGCCTTTTTGGCGACTTGATAAAGTTCTCGCTGGATGCGTTCCCAGTGCCATTCCACCATGCGGGCGGCTCGGCCCCAGAAAGGGCTCCCCTTCCATCGCTCTAATCGGGGCTGATGTTGTATGATCCAACTCCGGACCTCTTCTATGAGAGCCTCCCCCCAACTGCGTGCTAAGACAGCGCGAAGTTGCCCCACAGGATAGTTCCAAAGGTGCTCTACTTGCCAGCCCCCCGGCAAAATCGGAGGCTCTCCCCTAACTATTCTCAAATGACCTCGGGGATAAAGCACAGGCATAGGGACCTCCATCGCCTCAAATACCCCGCGCAGCTCCAGCCAGTAGCGCACTTCGCCTGGACCCGCTACATAGGCTAAGTTGGGTAGAAGCATTTCCTGAAACACAGGACGCAGAAAGACATTAGGACTAAGAGCCTCGGGGTGGGTATAGATAATGCGTCGTAGGAGGGAGCTTTCTTCGGGATAGGGGTACCTTCTTTCCCGCTCCTTCAGCCAAAATAGATTTATAGGCTGGGCATGCAGTACGGGCTTTTCTCGGATAGCCTTGAGGTAAGAGACCGTCGGGAGATGGGCACTGCGTGTAGCTTGCTGACATACCTCTCGTTCCCAGAGGGGAAGTCCTAGTGCCTTGAGTTCCGAGTCATCGGGGGAAATCCATACTATTCCTTTACCTGCAAAAACGGACTGCATCGCCGCCCGGAAGGCATTTTCCCATTTCTCTTCTGTTTGCCAGAACCGCTGCAGTCCCAAACTTTCTGCTTCAGGGGGAAAAGCCGCTTCAATCTCATGTCGCCCCACAGCTCCTTGCATAACTCCATTATAGCGCAGGGATTTTTCCCAATCCAGCTTTATGGAAACTACCTCTTCGACATCATGGTCTTCTGAGGCTATCCAGAAAACAGGTATGATTCGGTATTTCCCTTGGAGTTGCTGCTCTACTTCATGGGAAAGCTGGATAGTATGTACCGCTTTGATGAGCGTGTAAAGAGGACCTGTAAGCCAGCCTGGCTGCTGTCCCGTAGTAATAGTGAAGGAGTTTTCGTTTCCCAGAGCCTCAATTGCTTCACGAAGGACGGGGTCCTGAGCAAGCCAGGGCTGGTTTTGGCGCAGCAGTGCTTCTACCAGTACTCGCCGATGGAGGGGGTATGCGCGCCGCTCTTGAATCACTCGGAGCCACGGTGGGTCTCGCCATTCCCATGCGTAGAGTGGGCGCAGCGCAGGGTCTTCTGCTACATACCGAGCCCAGCGTCTATTCACTCGGCCGCTGCAGTCTGTACAAAGCTTCGTCTAAAATCCACAGCCCCCCAATCGTCGTTATAGCTCCTATTAGCGATAGCCAGGGATTCATAATGAAAACTCCAGCAAGCACCCCTAACAGCGCTCCTAAGTTCTGAATAAACTCCAAATGCTCACTCGTCGTATAAAGGAAAAGCCTCTCAAGCTGCCGCTCATCAAACCCTTTGAGCTGGTTGTAGATGATGGGATAAAGCGGCACGCGAATAATGATGTTACGAATCACCTCTGCTAATAAGTCTTCCAGCTCTTGGGTATGAGATAAGATAAAAGCACGCACTTCTTCTTCGGGTAAAACAAGCCCTCGCATCGCTTCCTCAAATGCGTCGGGTATAGATACTACGACTCGGGCTAAGACTTCCTTATAGCCTTTTTCATTCAGCTGACGATAAGAACGAAATAAACTCCCCGCTATACCCGAAGGCGCCACCTGTACCAAGCGCGTATCCAGAACTTGTACCAAGTACTTTTGCTGATTAGGATTGAGCACAAAGTCTTGCAGGGTGCGCTTTCCAGCGCGGATGATCTCTTCTCTGAATTCTGGGTCATTCAATAAGTTAGAGGTTCCCTCGGTCAGAGCGGTAGCTAAACGTTGAGCCACCCCTGCCTCGTGGAGTACGCGATGTAGGATTTCTTCATTCAAGATGTAGCGGGTGATAGCTTCGGCGAAACGCTCTACGATACGCATTTTGTAGGCGGGCACCAAGCCTTGTCCCCAAACAGGGCGCGGCTTGCGCGGGTGAAAGAGCATTTTGATAGCTAACCAGTTCGTGCCATAACCAACTAAGCCAGTAACTGAAAGCACATATGCGATTTCATACAGACGATTATAGGTGGTAGGGAGGAATGCCCACCGTTGATGAATGAGGTAGGCGAATACCACTGCTCCTAAGAAGTGCGGGGCATAGCGAAGGATGCGCGCCATGATTTTGTAACGAAGGCGTAAGGGGGGCGCACTACTGGGCTGAGGAAGCGTAGCAAGCGATAGTACATCCTCCAGCCGAAAATGCCGACTCAAGTAGCGGTCCAGCAGTTCCCGCACCGCACAAAAGTAGGCACTTTTGCAAAGCAGAATGAACTCTCTATTGGACCAGCTTATCACCTGGCGAAGGCACCTTCATCAGAACCCAGAACTATCCTTCCAAGAATATGAAACCCAAGCTTATCTCTGGCAGCAGTTGGAGCGGTTAGACGGCATTTATCTTCGCAAAGCAGCGAATACAGGTATCATAGCCGACCTAATCACTGACACGGCTGGTCCTTGGATAGCGCTACGAGCCGATATGGATGCGCTACCTATGGAAGAGACTCCCGAACGCCCCTATCGCTCCCTCTATAATGGACGCATGCATGCTTGCGGACATGACGCGCATATGGCTATTCTGTTGGGCGCTATTTACCTTTTGTATCAGCAGCGAGCCCACTGGAAAGGCGGTATCCGATGCATATTCCAACCTGGCGAAGAAAAAGCCCCCGGCGGTGCTTCTCTCCTTCTTCAAGAAGGCATACTGCAAGAAGTGCCTATCCAGGGTATATGGGGACTGCATGTAACCCCCCAGCTCCCCGTGGGTCAGATAGGCTTGCGCTCAGGCGCATTCATGGCCGCGAGTGATGAGTTCTCCCTAATACTTCAGGGCAGAGGAGGACATGCTGCTTATCCTCATCTGAGCCGCGACCTGATTGCCATCGGAGCATCCCTCATCATGGAACTGCAAATGGTGGTCAGTCGCGCAGCGGACCCGCGCTCGCCGACTGTGCTTTCGTTCGGTCAGTTCCAAGCAGGAACTGCCGCCAATATCTTTCCCACTCAAGCCCATTTACGCGGCACCTTACGCACTTTTGACGAGAAATGGCGCCAGGATGCACGCGCCCTCATCCAGCGGATTGTATCCCACACCGCTACCGCTTGGGAAATAGAAGCGGAACTGACGTTTCTACCGGGCTATCCTGTGCTCCAAAATGACCCCACCCTCACTGCCCTCACCCGGCGCTGGGTCGTGGAACTCTTAGGAGAGGCTTCCACACTGGAAATGCCGCTTTGGCTTGGTTCGGAAGATTTCGCCTTCTATAGCCATGTCGTGCCTGCTTGCTTCATGCGATTGGGTACAGGCGGCGAACACCCCCATACGCGCCTGCCCGTGCATACCCCCGCTTTTGACATAGATGAAAGAGGCTTAGAAATAGGGGCTCGTCTCTTCGCGCACATAGCCTTACGCGCGTTAGCCCACTTCCAAGCGTCTTAGGGGATATTCCGCCGAAGCCACCTTCTTGCCGCCACACCTATATTCAAACCCAAGTGCAGCGCAAACTGTATTTTCTCGCCCGCATAGACCCCCTCTCCTCTCAAGAACGGTTCCACACTAAATCCATACCCTTGCCGAAAGATATGCTGATACCCGACGGATAGACCCATTCCCCCCGAGTATTTTCTCTCTCGCCATCCGATTATGCCATGAAGGCCCCCCCACAGTCCTTCCAGAGCATATTTTGGTCGCAAGAAGTAATAGCGTATTCCTCCTCGCAGCAGCCATGTTCTTCTCGGATAAAAGCCCACGCCTACTATGCTTGCCAGCCCTTCCCATCGGGCGCGTTCTACATTCGCTTGGAAAGCAGGTGCCCATGCAAAAAGCCGATATTCTCCCGTAAGCTCATATTCTCTCCAGAAAAAACTGATGAGGTTCGCTTTGAGCGCATACCGACTTGGGAGTTGAGCAAAAGCCACCCCCCAAACACTACTCCATAAGAGCAGATTTCTCACTGCCTCGCCCATCTATGAAAGGTCTCACCGTGCCGTAAGCATACATAGCCGTCTGATTGTCCCTGTCAAATAGAGGATTAATCTCCGTAACTTCCACGAAACGCACCTTTTCCCAGGCGAACACCTCCTCTAAGAAAGTGCGCACTTGGGCTATACTAAGCCCCCCAGGGGCAGGAGAACCCGTGCCGCGCGCAAAACTCGGATCCCACACATCCACGTCTAAACTCACATACAGTGCATCCACTCTTTCTGCCAGCGCTTGTGCTTGCTGGAGAATAGGTTGAACCCCAACCGAAGCGACACTGCGAGCAGAAAAATGAGATATGCCCTGACTCTGAATCAGCTCCATCTCAGGCGGTTCGTAACTACGAAGGCCTATCAGTATAAGGTTTTCCGCTGTTATCACAGGGCGAACCAACTCTTCCCATAGCTTCCATGTGGCTTGAGGAACGGGATGGTAGCGATGAGTGTTCAAACCCGTAATCATCGCCAGCGTCATTCCATGCAGATTGCCAGAAGGAGAAGTCGCCGGATTATGAAAATCCGCATGAGCATCCAGCCATATTACGCCTATCTTTTGTATTTTTTCGGCAAGTGTGGGCAGAATAACTCCTGTCCAACTATGATCCCCTGTAAGAAAAAGTACTTTTTCCTCTACGGACAGAGACATTATGCCTTCTCGTACCTTTTCAGCAAAGTTTCTCCAAGGCTCTAAACGATTCGCATAAACGTGGCTTCCTACCCCTATCCATGCAGGCTGTGAAGAGTCAGGGGATAACCACTTATGCTGGGCTTCTATCCAAGCCAAATGCTTGTAATGTAGTCCCAATGCATACCACGCTTGTACGCCTCCTATACCTCCGGGCTGCCCTGCTCCCCAGTCGCATGCCACCGCCACTACTTGCAGCCCCATAATATACAACTTTGTTTCATATTTGCGCCGTGCAAAGTTATGCCGAGTTTCTGGACCTAAGCGTGGACTTCCCGCAGGATGGGTTTGAGGTTATAGACGATGAGTTGCATTTCCATGGAATAAACCTCATAGAACTCGTAGAGACCTACGGCACACCACTGCGCCTCACTTACTTGCCTATCATCGGTAAGAAAATCCAAAAAGCTCGCCTTTATTTTCAGGAAGCATTTCTCAAAAACGATTACCATGGTCAATACCATTATGCTTATTGTACCAAAAGCTCTCATTTCCGCCATATCTTAGAGGAAGTCCTCAAGCATCAAGTCCATATAGAGACTTCGTCTGCGTTTGACATGGAGATAGTGGAGACCTTAGAGCGTAGAGGGCTTATCTCTAAGAAAGAAACTATGGTTATATGCAACGGCTACAAAACCCCCACCTACTCCCAACGCATAGTA